>JAJPKS010000231.1 GCA_021323605.1 Bacillota bacterium
GACACGCGAGCGGGCGGTCACGCCGGCCGGGGGGCGCGCCGGAGCGTCCACCAGGATCAGGTGACCGACTCGCCGGGCCGGGACGGGGAGCTTGCCCGACTGGAACCAGCGGTAGGCGGTCACGGGATGGATGCCTTGCTCGCGCGCCCGCTGCTTCAAGTTCATGGAAGTGGATTGTAGTGTATAGACGCGTCAACTGTTGTTAACCCCCACGGAGGGAAGCCGGACGGGAGCCCTCCCAGCCAGCCGGCCGTGGCCACCACCCGTACCCCGGCCAGGCTGCCGGGTCGCGCCACCTCGAGCAGGGCGAGGTTGGTGAGCGCCCCGGTGGCGATGATCGTCGCCCCGGCATCGATGCTGCGGGCCAGCAGGTCCAGGGCGGCGCCCGGCCGAGCCGGCCTCGGCTCGGGGGGGCGCGGCCAGTACCGCCGGTCGTCCCAGGTGCACTCGAAGCGCCGGCCCGTGGTCAGCGACGATCCAGCCCCGGCCGCGACCGGGACCCGGCCGCGGCCGGCGAGGCCGAGGAGGTGGTTGACGCAGCCGGCGCGGGTGCCGTCGCGGTCCAGGTTGGTGGTGATCCCGAGCAGCGTGGCCCCGGGCCAGCCCAGGATCGCGGCCAGGGCGCAGGCGTCGTCGGGATCGCCGCCGAAGTCGGTGTCCAGGTGCACGCGCACGGTCACGATGATCGCATTCCCCGGGTCCGGCCCCGCCGCCGGGGATGGATCGGAGGGGTGGTGGTCGGGGTCTGGGGCGGGCTCGCGGCCCGCGCCCGAGGGAGGCCGGTTCCCGCCTGCGGGCGGCTCGGCGCCGGTCCCACCGCCTCACATCCGGACGGCGCCGGGACGCGGTACCCTAGGCGCGCCGCTCATGCCCCTGCCCCTGTCGCGAGCCCATACCCTGCTGGTGGAGATTCCCCGCCAGGCCAGGATCGCCTACTGCCTGGTGCGCGACGAGCGGGTGCCGCTGCCGGCCAAGGTGGCGCTGGGCGCCGTCCTGGCGGTGATCGTCAGCCCCGTCAACCTTCCGGCCTGGCTGCCGGTGGTGGGGGACCTGGACGCGGTGGCGCTGGGCGCCCTGGCGGTTAAAGTGTTCGTCGACGCCTGCCCGGAGCACGTGGTCGAAGAGCATCGTCTGGCCGCAAGCCGAGGCCAGAGCCGCTTCGACCAGGACCTGGGTCGGGCGGTTGGGCTCGTGCGCGAAACCGTGCTGCGGGTCCGGGCGCGATGGATCTCCCGCGGCTCCTCCGGCGGTGGGCCGGGGGCCGATGACCAGAGCTCGGAGGGTAGAACGCTTTGAGGGTGATGCTGATCAAAGACGTGGAGAACATCGGCCAGGCCGGTGACGTCAAGGAGGTCGCCGATGGCTACGGCCGCAACTACCTCATTCCGCGCCGCCTGGCCGTGGCGGCCGGGAAGGGGGTCGAAGCGGAGGCCAGGCGCCTGCGCGAGGCCGCCGCCCGGCGCGAGGCCAGGGCTCGGGAGGAGGCCCAGGAGCTGGCCGAGATCATCGACAACAAGACGGTCGTGGTCCGCCTCAAGGTCGGAGCCGAGGGCAAGGTGTTCGGGGCCATCACCAACGACGACATCGCGGTGGCGCTGGAGAAGCAGCACCAGGTCGAGGTGGACCGGCGGAAGATCGACCTCGAGCATCCCCTGAAGGAGCTGGGCGAGCACCGCATCCCGCTCAAGCTGCACCGGGACGTCACCGCGCACATCAACCTGATCATCACCCAGGACCGGTAGCCGGCCGTGTCGGTCGCACCCTCCTCGTCGTCACGCCTGGAGGGTCGCGTCCCACCGCACGACCTGGAAGCGGAGAGTTCGGTCCTGGGCGCGATCCTCCTGGATCAGTCCGCGATCGCCCGCGTCCTCGACGTCCTGAGCCCGGAGGACTTCTACCGGGAGAACAACGGGCAGATCTACCGCGCCGCCCTGGAGCTGTTCCGGGAGGGCGAACCCATCGACAACGTGACCGTCGCCGCCCAGCTGGAGCGAATGGGCGTCCTGGAGCGGGTTGGCGGGCGCGCCCAGCTGGCGCTGCTCCAGGAGTCGGTGCCGACCGCCGCCAACGTCGAGTACTACGCCCGCATCGTCAAGGACAAATCCTACAAGCGACGGCTCATCACCGTCGGCGGCCAGGTCACCGCCCTCGGCTTCGACGAGGCCCTGGACGCCGAGGAGGCGATCAACCAGGCCCAGGCCCAGGTCTACGCCGTCTCCGACGACCGGGTGGGCTCGGGCCTGGAGCGCCTCTACGACCTCCTGAAGCCGGCCATGGACCGGATCGAGGCCCAGATGGCCTCGGGTGGGGGCGTGATCGGGATCCCGAGCGGGTTCCACGATCTGGACCGGATGACCAACGGCTTCAAGCCCTCGGACCTGATCGTGATCGCCGGCCGCCCCAGCATGGGCAAGTGCCTGGCCGCCTGGACCCTGGTCGACGACCCACGCACGGGTGCGAGGATGACCATCGAGGAGGCGGTCCGCCGGCGTCTGCCGGAGGTGATGGGGCTCGGCCCGACCGGGTCGATCCGGCCGGCCGGGGTCGCGGCCTGGGTGGACAGCGGGGTCAAGCCCTGCTTCTGCGTTCGGACCCGGGGCGGCCGCCGGGTGGACGTCACCGGCCACCATCCCTTCCTGACCAGGACCGGCTGGCGGCCGCTGCACGAGATCACACCCGGCGAGGAGGTCGCCGTGCCCCGGGTCGTCCCCTGCTTCGGCCCCGAGGGCGGCGTCTCCGACCGGGAGCTGGAGGAGCTGGCCAGAGCCTCGGCCCGGGCCGGCCGTCTGCCGGCGCGGGTCTGGCAGCTCGACCGCTCACGCCTGGGCGCCTTCCTGGCCGCGCTGCTGCGGCGCCTGGCCCGGGGGGCCGGCTCCGTCCTCCGCCTCGAGGCGGGCTCGCCGCGGCTGGCCGCCGACCTCCAGCACGCCCTGGCCCGGCTGGGGATCGTCTCCGCCCGGTCCGGCCCGGAGGGAGTGCTCGAGGTCGCCGACCCCGTCTCACTCGCCGCCGGCGCGGCCCTGGTGGAGCGGGGCGAGGGGGAGGCGTCGGCCGCCGGGGCGACGACCCGGTCGCCCGACCTCCGCTGGGAGGAGGTGGTCGCGGTGGAGCCCCTGGGCCGGCACCGGGTCTACGACCTGACCGTGCCCGAGGGCAACTGCTTCGTGGCCCAGGACGTGCTCGTCCACAACACCTCCTTCGTCCTCAACCTGACCCTGCACGTCGCGGTCGAGCACAAAAAGCCGGTCGCCATCTTCAGCCTGGAGATGTCCAAGGAGCAGCTGGTGGAGCGGATGCTGTGCGAGCAGGCCAGGATCGA
>JAJPKS010000419.1 GCA_021323605.1 Bacillota bacterium
CAGGCGGCGTAGTAGGTCGCCGAGCGGGCGCTCTCGGTCTCCAGCAGCATGTCGGCCAGCTTGTGGGAGACGGCCTGGTAGATCCCGATCGGCTTGCCGAACTGGTGTCGGGTCTTGGCGTACTCGACCGACATCTCGAGCACCCGCTGGGAGCCGCCCACCATCTCGGCGCACAGCCCGGCGGCGGCCCACTCCAGGGCCCTCGCCAGCGGTCCCCAGCCGCGGTCGACCTCTCCCAGGACGCGCTCCTCCGGCAGCTCCACGCCCTCGAAGCGCACCTCGTACCAGCGGCGCGTCAGGTCCAGGCCCTCCAGGGGTGCCACCGTCATCCCGGGCGGCCGGCCGGAGACGAGAAAGAGCGTGATCCCCTCCTCGCCCGCCCCCCCGCTGCGCGCCGCCACCACCACATGGTCGGCCACGGCGGCGTCGGGCACGAAGAGCTTCACTCCGTCCAGGCGCCAGGTCCCTGCCGAGCGTCTGGCCGCCAGGGCGACGCCTCCGGCGTCCCAGCGGCCGGAGGGCTCGGTCAGCGCCAGGGTCGCCCGCGCCCGCCCGGCCGCGATCTCGGACATCGCCTCCTCGGCGACGTCGCCTCCCGCCTCCAACAGGACCGGCAGGGCGAGACCCATGGTGCTGAAGTAGGGGCCGGGGAGCAGCGCCCGCCCGGTCTCCTCCAGGATCACGACCAGGTCCAGGAAACCACCCGCACCGCCGAGGCGCTCCGGGATGCCCAGTCCCGTCCATCCCATCCCGGCCATGCGCTCCCACATCGTCCCATCCCAGGCGTCCTCGGTCTCCATGACCCGGCGCACGTACGACGAGGGGCACTCGCGGGCCAGGAACTCGCGGGCCGAGGCCCGCAGCATCTCCTGCTCGTCCGAAAAGGCGAAGTCCATCGCGTCAAGTCTGGAGGGTGCGCCGCGCCGGTGTCCATACCGGTCGGAATGGTGCGGTACGCTTCCCCGAACTCGGTCGCGACCGGAGCCCCCGGCTCCGGCGTTGGTGGGATTGGAGGCTCGTGATGGTGCATCTGGCCACGTCCACGGGCGCGGCGACGAACCAGCTGTTCGCGGTGGTGATCGTGCTGGCGATGGTCGGCCTCGGCGTCCGTCGTCGCATACGGCCGCAGCCGGTGCGGGTGAGCCGGGTCCTGGTCAGCTTCGGGATCATCGTGCTGGTGATCGGCTTCAGCATCGTGGGCACGGGCGGGCACACGTTGCTGTCGTCCCCGCTGGGCCTGGCCCTGGTCCCGGTCTCGCTGGGGGTGGGCGTGTTCCTGGGCGCGCTCCTGGTCCGCACCATGCGGTTCTGGACCGATCCGGCCACGGGCCGGGTCTGGGCGCAGGGCGGTGCGCTCTTCGCCGTCATCCTGGTGGGCACCATCGCGCTCCGGTTCGCCGTCCGCTTCCTGGCCTCGGGCAGCGTGAGCGGTGGCCTCGGGGCCCCCGCCACCGGTGGCTCCCTGAACGTGCTCTCGGTCGATCTGCTCTTTTTGAGCCTGGGCCTGTGGGGCGCCCGCGCCATCTCCCTGTGGCTGCGCGTGCGCTCGCACCTGGCGACCGGGGAGGCGTCGCCGCCGTCTCCGGGACCGTAGCCGGACCCGCTCAGCGGCTGCGAGGCAGCCCCAGGACCCGCTCGGCCAGGGTGTTGCGCAGGATCTCCGAGGTGCCGGCCTCGATCGTGTTCCCGCGCGAGCGCAAAAAGCCGTGCTGCCAGCGCCCGCCGCCCAACCCGGGCAGCCCGAGGACCTCCAGGGCCGTCTCCTGCATGCGCTGGTTCAGCTCCGACCAGAAGAGCTTCATGATCGAGCCCTCCGGGCCGGGGATGCCGGTCTTCATCACCCTGGTGATGGCGCGGTAGCCGTTGAGCTGCAGAGTCCGGGCCTCGATGTAGTGCTGGGCCACGCGCTGGCGCAGCAGGCGCTCGTGCCCGCGTCCGCTGGCGCGCACCAGGTCGACCACTTCCTGGGCGGTGATGCCGGCCCTGGTGGCCAGCGCCATCCCCAGTGTCCCGCGCTCGTGGAGCAGGGTGGTGATGGCCACCGCCCAGCCCTCCCCCGGCCGGCCCAGGACGTGATCCTTGGGCACCCGGACCCGGTCGAAGAAGACCTCGTTGAACTCGGCCTCCCCGGTGATCTGGCGCAGGGGGCGGACCTCGACCCCCGGGCTCCGCATGTCCACGATCAGGTAGGTGAGGCCCTGGCGCGGGTTGGGCTGGTCGCGCTCCCGGGTCAGCAGCAGACACCAGCGGGCGACGTGGGCGAGGCTGGTCCAGACCTTCTGGCCACTCACCTCGTAGTGGTCGCCCCGGTCCACCGCCCGGGTCTGGAGGGCCGAGAGGTCGCTTCCGGCGTTGGGCTCGCTGAAGCCCTGACACCAGATCTCCTCGGCGTTCAGGATCTTGCTCAGGTAGCGTCGCTTCTGGTCCTCGGTGCCCCAGGCGATGATGGTGGGGCCGGCCATGCCCAGCCCGATCACGTTGATGGGGTCGGGCGCCCGGGCCTCGACCATCTCCTGGCCGAAGATGACCTGTTCCATCAGCGTGGCCCCGCGGCCGCCGTACTCCCGGGGCCAGGCCAGCCCCAGGTATCCCGCCTCGTACAGCTGGCGCTGCCAGGCCACTCGGCGTTCCAGCCAGCCGCTGCGCGCGAGCTCGTCCTCCTCGTCCGCCCAGGCCGGACGGTTGGCCCGAAGCCAGGCGCGGAGCTCGTCCCGGAAGGCGCGTTCGGCGGGGCTCAGGTCGAAGTCCATGTCCCGACTCTACCCGAGGGACGGGGGCGTGGGCGAGGTCGTCACCGCCGGGCGCGCCATGCGGCGGCCGGCTCCGTCACCATGGTGGTGATGCACCACGACCTTTCACCGTTCACCGAGCGGCCACAGCCGCGGCGCCGGCCGGAGCGACGCCGGTGAAGGCGGCCGTCGTCGAACGTCTCGAGGGCCCCGACGGCGTGGTCGTCGCCGACCGCCCGGAACCCCGGCCGGAGGGCGCCGTGCTGGTCGCCGTGCACGCCGCCGGGGTCTCGTTCCCGGACCTGCTGCTCTCCCGCGGCCAGTACCAGATCCGCCGCGACCCGCCCTTCGTGCTCGGCGTGGAGGCGGCCGGCACCGTGGTCTCGGCGCCCGCGGGGAGCGGCTTCCGCCCCGGCCAGCGGGTGGTGGCCAGCGCCTGGGACAGCTGGGCGGAGATGGTCGTCGCCCCTCCCGACCGGGTCTTCCCGGTGCCCGAGCGCCTCAGCCTGGCTCAGGGCGTGGCCCTACTGATGAACTACCACACGGCCCACTTCGGGCTCGTTCGGCGGGGCCGGCTGCGGGCCGGCGAGACGTTGCTGGTCCAGGGCGCGGCCGGAGGGGTCGGAAGCGCCGCGGTCGAGCTGGGCAAGGCGATGGGGGCGACGGTGATCGCGGTCGTCTCCGACCGGGGCAAGGCCGACGCCGCCTCCCGCCTGGGCGCCGACCACGTCGTGCTCGCCGGCGAGGGCTGGCTGGAGGAGGTGCGGCGGCTGAGCGGCGGCGGCGTGGACCTGGCCTTCGACCCGGTCACCGCCGATCGCTTCGACGACACGGTGCGGTCCCTGGCCCCGGAGGGGCGCCTGGTCGTGATCGGGTTCGCCGGCGGGTCCATCCCCCGGCTGGCCATGAACCGCGTCCTCTTCCGGAACATCGACGTGGTGGGCGCCGCCTGGGGCGCCTTCGTCGACCGGCACCCGGACCTGCCCGCCCGGACCCACGCCGAGCTGGTTCGCCTGGTGGAGTCCGGCCGCCTGTCACCGCTGGTGGGGGCCGAGCTCCCGCTCGAGCGGGCGGCGGACGCGCTCCGCCTGCTCGAGGGCCGCCGGGCGATCGGCAAGGTGGTCCTCCGGGTGCGCGAGGAGGAGCGCGCCTGAGCCGCCCCCGCCGGCGTCCGGCGCCGCCGGCCTGGTACCTGCTGTTGCTCGGGCTGACCGGGCTGCAGCGGTTGCGCGAGCTGGCGCGCTCCCGCCGCAACGAGCGCCGGGTGTCGGGCCCCCGGGCCGCCCCCCGCACCTATCCGCTGATGGTGGCGATCCACGTGGCCCTCTTCGTCCTCCCCCCGCTCGAGGTGGCCCTGAGCGGGCGCCGGGCGCGCCGGCCCGCCCTCTGGGTGGGGCTGCTGGGAGCGGCGGCAGCGCTGCGCTGGTGGAGCATCCGCGCCCTCGGTTCGAGCTGGAACGTGCGGGCCGTGGTCCCCCGCGACCTGCGCCCGGTGACCTCCGGCCCCTACCGCTTCGTCCGCCATCCCAACTACCTGGCCGTGGCCCTGGAGATGTGGGCCCTCCCCATGGCGGGGGGAGCGCGGCTGAGCGCCCTGGTCATGTCCCTGCTCAACGCGCTCGTGCTCTGGCCGCGCATCCGGGCCGAGGAGCGGCTGCTGGCGGCCGTGCCCGGCTACGATGAGGCCTTTCGGGGTCGCGCCCGCTTCCTGCCCGGCCTCTTCTGAGCCGTGTGCTCTGCGGGCCGCCGGGGAGCGGGATCGATGGAGGTGGAGCCACGAGGATGCAGGTGGGGTTCAGCATCGACCCGAGACAGGGGCTGGCGGAGACCGACGAGCTGGAGCTGGTTCGCCTGGGCGCCCGGCTGGGCTACGCCTCGGCCTGGACGCCGGCGGGGCCGGACGAGGCGGCCTTCGACCGTTGCATCGCCTGGCACCGGGCCTCCGGCCTGCCCACCGGCATCTCGGTCGTGCCCGCCTCCGGGCGGCCGGCGGCCTTCTACGCCGAGCACGCGCGCCGGGCCTGGGAGGCCACCGGCGGAGCCTTCGTGCTGGGGGTGGGCAGCGGTCGCATGGAGCGCCCCGGCGAGGGGATGCGTCGTTACCTGGCCGAGCTGGCCGAACGGCTGCCCGAGGACCTGCCCGTCTACGTCGCCGCCCTGGGGCCGGTGATGCTGCGGCTGGCGGGCGAGCTGGCCGACGGCGTGGCCCTCAACTGGTGCTCGCCCGAGCAGGTGCGCTGGTCGCGCGAGCTGGTGCTGGCGGCCGCCGCCGCGGCCGGGCGGACGCCGCCCGCGGTCGTCTCCTACATCCGCACCTGCGTCGACCCCGACCCCGCCGCCGCCCGCTCCACCCTGTCGCGGGCGGCGCTGGAGTACGCCCTGGGCATCCCCGCCTACCGGCGGCACTTCGAGCGCATGGGGTTCGCATCCGAGCTGCGCCGCCTCGAGGAGCGGGGTGGCGATCCCTCCGACGCCTTCCTGTCCGCGGCCGGCGCCCACGGCGCGCCCGGCTCGGCCCGGCCACGGTTCCAGGCCCTGGCCGAGGGTCTCGACCTGGCCATCGTCCGGGTGCTGGTGACGCGCCCCGGCGACGCCCGATCGGCGCGCCGGGCGCTCGAGGAGTGCGCTCCGGCCGCCGAAGCGGCCGGGGGCTGATCCCGATCGAGCCGACCCCGCCTCGGCCGGTGGTGCGCCGGCGAGGGGTTGACGGCGGTTACCTGTACGGACATCCTATAGACCGTGCAAGCACGCCGGATGCAGCGGCGGCCGGGGGTCGCGCTCTACGCCGTCCTCAGGGACGAGCTGCGACGGCTGATCGAGAGCGAGGACCTGGCGCCCGGAGACCTGCTGCCCAGCGAGCCCGAACTCGTCTCTCGCTATGGCGTCAGCCGGGCCACGGTGCGGGCGGCGCTGGCGGAGCTGGAGCGGGAAGGGCTGGTCACCCGTCAGCAGGGGAAGGGGACCTACGTGTCCCTGCCCCCCATGCCGCGGTCGCTGCCCGAGCTCACCAGCTTCAGCGAGCACCTGGCCGCGCGGGGCATGGTCCCCTCCGGGCGCCTCCTCGACTATCGGACCGGGTCGGCCGGGGACTGGCCCGACTCCGGCCACCACGAGGCCGGCACCAGGCTGGTCCGGGTGGTGCGCCTGCGCCTGGCCGATCGGCGTCCGGTCGGGCTGCACACCGTCTACCTGCCGGCCGACATCGCCCGGCGCATCGGCTTCACCGAGGACGCTTTGCGCGCCGATCCGGGACTGTCGCTCTACCGGCTGCTGGAGGAAGCGGGCCTGGCCGTGGCCTGGGCCGAGGAGCATCTCCAGGCCAGAGCCGCCGGCCCCGCCGAGGCCCGGCACCTGGGCGTGCGCGCGGGCACCCCGGTGATGAGCGTGCTCCGATTGACGCGCGACGCAGCGGATCGCCTGATCGAGGTCGTGCGGGCCGTCTACCTCGGTCACCGCTACGACTACGTCGTACAGCTCCAGCGCCAGCTGGGCTCGCCCACCCAGGGAGGCGCGATCCTCGCCGAGGACCACGCCTCCTCAACCGGAGGGAACTCCTGACCATGAGCGGACTCTCTCGTCGGGCGGCCACCGCCGTGCTGGCCGGACTGGCCCTGCTGGCCGCCGGCTGTGGGTCCTCCACCGGGACGCCACGGGCATCATCGGGCGTGGCCGGCGCCACCCAGACCGGAGCCGGCGCCCAGCCGTCCTTCACCCCGGCCTGCAAGCCGCCGGCCGGCCGGACGTACAGGGTGGCCCTCGTCATCGCCCAGGGGGGACTGGGCGATCAGTCCTACAACGACCTCGCCTACGCCGGCTTCACCAGGGCCAAGCAGGACTTCCCCATCCAGGGCCAGGTGATCCAGTCCCCGGACATCGTCTCCCAGGGGCGGAGCATCCTCCAGCAGGCCGGGCAGCAGGGGTTCGACCTGGTCATCGACCTCGAGTTCAGCACCGGGGACGCCCTCAAGGAGGTCGCCCCTCAGTACCCGAACACCCACTGGATGATCGTCAACCTCCCCTCCAACGCCCCGGACGTGACCGGCTACCTGTTCGACGAGCAGGACGGCTCCTTCCTGGCCGGCGCCCTGGCGGCGCTGGTGACCAGGGACACCGGCATCAAGGGGATCAACCCCGACCACACCATCGGCGTGATCGGCGGCACCAAGTCGCCCGGCATCGACAAGTTCATCGTCGGCTACATCCAGGGCGCCCACCAGGTGGACGCCGCGACCAGGGTCCTGGTCAAGTACGCCGACGGCTTCGGCGACCCGGCCAACGGCAAGCAGCTGGCCCAGGCCCTGTTCGACCAGGGCGCGGACATCGTGTACCAGGTGGCGGGTGGGACCGGCACCGGGATCATCCAGGCGGCCCAGCAGGCCGGCCACTTCGCCATCGGCGTGGACACCGACCAGGACTCGCTGGCCCCCGGCTCGGTGCTGACCAGCATGGTCAAGCGGACCGACTTCGCCGTGTACGACGCGATCGACCGGCTGGTGTGCGGGACCCTGAAGGGCGGGGAATCGATCACGCTCGGCCTCGCCCAGGGAGGCGTGGGGCTCAGCCCCATGAAGTTCACCCGGAGTCTGGTCCCCGCCGCCGATCTGTCGCGGGTCGACCGCTACCGCCAGGACATCCTGAGCGGCCGGATCAAGGTCTGGAACGTGATCTCCCAGGGGTACCCATCCTGGTACCGGTGAGGCCGATCGTGACCGGCGCCGGGCCGGGTGAGGGCCCATCGTCCGGTCGTGCCCTCGCCCAGGGGCTCTGTGCCCGCTTTCGGCGGACGAGATGAGCGCCCCCCGCATCGGCCTCCGCGGCATCGTCAAGCGCTACGGACCCATCGTCGCCAACGACCGGGTGGACCTCGACGTCGCCGCCGGAGGCATCCACGCCGTGGTGGGCGAGAACGGCGCCGGGAAGACCACCCTGATGCGCATCATCGCCGGCCTGGTGGAGCCGGACGCGGGCCGCTACGAGCTCGACGGCCGGCCGGTTCGCCTGCGGGGGCCGGCGGACGCCATTCGCCGTGGCATCGGCATGGTCCACCAGCGCTTCCAGCTGGTCGAGGAGCTGAGCGCGCTCGAGAACCTGGTCCTGGGGGCGACTCCGGGCCGGTTGCGCTTCGACCGCCGCGCGGCCCGAACCGCCGCCCGGCGCCTGGCCGAGCAGCTCGCCGCCGAGCTGGACTGGGAGGCCCCGGTCGCGCAGCTCAGCGTCGGCCAGCGCCAGCGACTGGAGATCATGCGCCTGCTCTACCGGCGAGCCGACATCCTGATCTTCGACGAGCCGACCAGCGTCCTCACCCCGGGGGAGGCCGAGCTCCTCTTCGGGATCATGCGTCGGCTGGCGGCGGACGGACGCACCATCCTCTTCATCACCCACAAGCTGCCCGAGGTCTTCGCCGTGGCCCAGCACGTGACCGTGATGCGGCGGGGCCGGGTGGTGGCGACGTCGGCCGTGGCCGACACCGATCCACGGCAGGTGGGACGGCAGATGGTGGGCGAGGACCTCACCCCTCCCGATCTCCGACCGTCGGGCCGGGTCGGCCGGCCGGTGCTCGCCCTCCGGGAGGTCAGCGCGACGGGCGGGCGGGGGGAGCCCCGGCTGCGACGGGTCAGCTTCGAGGTGGCCGAGGGCGAGATCGTGGGCGTGGCCGGGGTCGAGGGCAACGGGCAGCGTGAGCTGGTCGAGGTGGTGATGGGCCTGCGGCAGCCCGCGGGCGGCGAGATCCTCCTCGACGGCAGGCCCTGCGGGCACCGCGGCGTCCGCGAACGTCGCGACCTCGGGGTCGCCTTCATCTCGGAGGACCGCGACGGCGAAGGTGCCAGCCTGGACGCCACCATCGCCGACAACGCGGTCGCCACCGCCTACCGCCGGCCTCCCCTGGCCCGGGCCGGCCTGCTCAGCCCGGGTCGGGTCCGCCGTGCGACCGAGGACCTGATCCGGCGCTTCGGCGTCCAGGGCGGCCGGCCCGGCGCTCCGGCCCGCGTGCTCTCCGGCGGCAACCTCCAGCGTCTGGTGGTGGGGCGTGAGCTCAGCCGGGTGCCCCGACTCCTGGTCGCCGCTCACCCCACCCGCGGCGTCGACCTGCGCGGCACGGTCTTCATCCGCCAGCAGCTGCACCGGGCCCGGGAGGCGGGGGCGGCCATCCTGCTGGTGTCGGAGGAGATCGTCGAGCTGCTGGAGCTCTGCGACCGCATCGTCGTCCTCTATCGGGGCCGGATCACCGCCGACCTCCCCGTCGCCCGGGTGACGGCGGAACGGCTGGGCGCGCTCATGGCCGGGTTGGCGGCGTGATCGAGACCGCCCCCGCCCCCCTCTCGGGCGGCCCGGTTCGGGGCAGGCTGCCGGGCGCCCTGCGCCTGCTGGCCCCCTTCCTGATCGCGCTGGGGGCGGGAGCGGTCGTCCTCTGGGCGACGGGCCGGGACGCCTTCGCCGTCTACGGGCAGCTGGCGGATGCGGCGCTCGGGGGCGGCACCCAGATCGCCGACACCCTGGCCGCGACCACGCCCATCCTCTTCACCGGGATCGCCACCGCGCTCGCCTTCCGGGCCGGGGCCTTCAACGTGGGTGTGGAGGGCTCGCTGTACGTGGGCGCCTTCGCGGCCGCCTGGACGGGCTTCAGCTTCCCCCATCTGCCCGGCGCTCCCCTGCTGGCGCTCGCCGCGCTGCTGGCGGCACTGGCGGGAGCGGCCTGGGCGCTCCTCCCGGCGCTGGCCAGGGCCTGGCTGGACGTCAGCGAGGTGGTCACCACCTTGATGCTGAACTACGTGGCCATCCTGCTCACCAGCTACCTGGTCAACGACCACTTCCTGGCCCGTGGGGTGGCCAACTCGATGAGCCCCATGATCGCCCCCCAGGCCCGGCTCCCTCCGCTGCTCCCGGGGAGTCAGCTCTCGGCGGCGCTGCTCTTGGGGCTGCTCCTGCTGGCCGGCTACTGGTTCCTGTTCAGCCGCAGCACGCTGGGCTTCGAGCTGCGCTTGGTCGGGCTGGCGCCGCGCCTGGCCAGGGCCAGCGGCGTCGATCTCCGCCGTAGCCTCGTGATCGCCATGCTCGCCTCCGGCCTGGTCGGAGGCTGGGCGGGCGGGTTCCAGGTCCTGGGGGTCATCCATCGCTTCGTCGACGGCTTCTCTCCCGGCTACGGCTTCACCGGCATCGCCGTGGCCATCCTGGGCCGCAACCACCCGCTGGGGATCCTGGCCGGCGCCCTCTTCTTCGGGATCCTGACCAGCGGCGGGGGCATGGTCCAGCTGGTGAGCAGCATTCCCATCGACCTGGTCAACGTGGTCCAGGGCACGCTGATGGTCTTCGCGGTGGCCGACCTGGGCCGGCTGGGCTGGCTTCGGAGGTGGGCCGGCCGTGCCTGACGCCCTTCAGGCGGTGCTGGCCGCCGCCGCTCCGGCGTCGGCCTCGATCCTGCTCGCGGCCATGGGCGGGGCCGTCAACCGGCAGGGTGGCATCGTCAACGTCGGCCTCGAGGCCAAGATGCTGGTGGGCGCCTTCGTGGCCGTGATCTGCGGCGCGGCCACGAGCAGTTCGGCGCTGGGAGCCCTGGCCGCGGCCGCCGCCGGAGCCCTGGTGGGTTCGGCCTTCTCCCTGGTCGTCACCCGGCTGGGGGCGAACGAGATCGTGGCCGGTCTCGGCCTGAACCTGGCCGCGGTGGGGCTCTTCGGCTACCTGCTGCCGGTGGTCTTCGGCGTCAGCGCCACCCTGTCGCCGCCCGGCCTGGTCGGCCTTCCCCTGCTCCGGATCCCCCTCCTGGACGCGGTCCCGTTCCTCGGCCCCGTGCTCAGCGGGCACGACCCCCTCACCTACGTCAGCTGGATGGTGGTGCCGCTCACCTGGTTGCTCCTCTACCGGACCACGTGGGGCGTCAGCCTCCGGGCCACCGGAGCCGACGAGGAGGCGGCCCGGGCCGCCGGCATCCGGACCCTCCTCCTGCGCGATCTCTCCACCGCCTGGGCCGGGGCCCTGGCCGGCCTGGCGGGTGCCCAGCTCTCCCTGGGCCTGGTCCAACTCTTCAACAAGCAGATGACGGGCGGACGCGGTTTCATCGCCCTCGCCGCCTTCTACTTCGGGGACGCGCGGCCCGGGCTGACCGCGCTGGCCGCGCTCGTCTTCGGCGTCTTCGAGGCGGCCTCGTTCCGGCTCCAGGGAGGCGAGCTGGCGCCCCAGTTGGTGCAGATGCTCCCCTACCTGGCGGTGGTCGCGAGCCTGCTCGTGGTCGGCGCCCGGCGTCGACGGCTGCGGCGGAGACGGGAGCTGACGCCGGAGCCGGGACGATGAGCGCTCCCGACCCGCGCCATCGCCTGGCCCTGCTGCTGATCGACGTCAACCGCTCCTTCTTCGACCCGGCCGGGGCGCACCACTACCCGGGGGTGGAGCGGGTGGTGGCGCCGCTCCACGCCCTGCTGGCCGCCGCGCGTCGGGGCCGGCGGCTCGTGGTGCACGCGCGCGAGGCCCACCGCCCCGGCCTCGCCGACTTCGAGGAGGGCAAGCTGCCCCGGCACTCGGTCGTGGGCGAGCGGGACAGCGAGCCCTACCCGGGCTTCGAGGAGGGCGCCGGCGAGGTGGTGATCGCCAAGCGGCGGTTCTCGGCCTTCTTCGCCACCGAC
This sequence comes from Bacillota bacterium, assembly GCA_021323605.1. Classification (GTDB taxonomy): domain Bacteria; phylum Chloroflexota; class Dormibacteria; order Dormibacterales; family Dormibacteraceae; genus CADDZO01. Next base: position 11,345 of record JAJPKS010000419.1, read on the forward strand.
CTGGCGCTCCTGTTGCACGAGCAGGCGGTGGAGCGGGTGGTGGTGGCGGGGGTCAAGACCAACGTCTGCGTCCGGGCGACCGTCACCGACGCCTTCGCCCACGGCTTCCGGCCGCTGGTGGTGCGTGAGGCCGTGAGCTCGAACCGGGCCCACCTCCACGTCGCGTCGCTGGAGGACATGGAGCGGTACATGGCCGAGGTGATCGACCTCGACCGTGCGGTCACGCTGCTGACGGGCGAGCACGGTGGCTGAGGTCGTGGTCTGCGGCTATGCCAGCCTCGATCTGGTCTGGCGGGCCGGCGGACGGCCGGCGCCCGACCGGACCGTGCTCCTGGAGGGGCAGGTGGTGCCCGAGCCGACCTTCGGCGGGTGTGCCCCCAACGTGGCCCTCCAGCTGGCGGCCCGCGGGTGCTCGGTCGGCCTGGTGAGCTGGCTGGGCGACGACGAGGCCGGGAGGCGGTACCTGGCGAGGCTGGCCGCGGCCGGGGTCGACCTGGCCGGCGTGGTGGTGGGGCGCGGACGGCCCTCCCCGCGCACGCTGCTCATCTACGATCCCGACGGCGGCTGCACCTGCTGTTTCCACCCCAGCGGCGCGCGTGAGCAGGGCCTCCCGGAGGCGGCTCGCCGGCGGATCGCCACCGCCCGGGCGGTGGCGGTGACGGTCGGGCCGTGCGCGGTGACCAAAGAGGTCCTGGCCACGATCCCTCCGCGGGCCATGCTGGCCTGGAACGTCAAGGCCGATCCGGACGCCTTCCCGCGTGACCTCCGGGTCCGTCTCCTCGCCACCGCCGACCTGGTCTGCCTCAGCCGCGGCGAGCTGCCCTTCCTGGCCGAGGTGCTGGTCGGGAGCGGCGGCGACCCCGTCCGCCGGCTGGCCGAGACCTTCGGGACCACGATCGCGGTCACCGCGGCGGCCGAGCCGGTGCGCGTGGCCTGGCCCGGGGGGCAGGCTCAGGTGCCGGTGTGGGACGTCACCGCCGCCGATCCGACCGGGGCCGGAGACGCCTTCTTCGCCGGCTGCCTGGCCGCCTGCCTCGTCGGCGCCGACCCGGTGGCGGCCGCCCGGGAGGGGGCCGCGACCGCGCTTCGATTCCTGGAGGCCCGGGGGTGAGCCGGACCTGGTACCTGGGACTCGAGCCGGGCCAGGTCGCCGAGTCCTGCGTCCTGGTGGGTGACCCCGGCCGCATCGACCTCTTCGCCACCAGGCTCGATCGACCCTGCCCGGTCAGCGAGCAGCGGGGCCTGCGCGTCCTCACCGGACGTTTCCGGGGGGAGGCGGTCACCGTGGCCTCGTTCGGCATGGGGGGACCGCTGGCCGCGATCGTGGTCGAGGAGCTGGCCCAGGTCGGCGTCCGGGTCTTCCTGCGGGCGGGGACGGCCATGGCGCTCGACCCCGCCCCTCCGCTGGGCGGGTTCTTCCTGGCCGAGGGCGCGCTCCGGGAGGAGGGGACGTCGCACACCTACCTCCCGGCCTCCCATCCGGCCCGGGCCGACCCGCTCCTCACCGAGCGCGCCGAGGGACAGCTGATCGCCGCCGGTTGTCCCTACCGGCGAGGGCTGATCGCCTCCTGCGACGGCTTCTACACCGAGATGTTCGCCCTCGACGAGGAACGCGAGCCGGCGGTGCGGCGGCGCACCGCCGGTCTGCGCCGGATGGGTGCGGGCGCCGTCGACATGGAGACCGCGACCGTGCTGGTGGTCGCCGCCGTACGCGGCGCCCGGGCGGCGTCGCTCTGCCTGTTGACGGTCGAGGCGGCGACGCGCCGCCGCCTCGAGCAGGGGCGGATGCGGGCGGGCGAGGAGCTGCTGTCCGGCCTGGCCCTGGCAACCGTGATCGGAGGTGCACCGTGATCGTCTACCTGGAGCACGTGCAGGAGCTGCTGGAGCGGCTGCGCGCCACGCAGGCGGAGGCGCTCGGCCGTGCCGCCGAGGCCTGCGCCGCCAGCATCGGCGGCGGCAACCTGGTCCACCTCTTCGGCACCGGGCACGGGAGCTTCCCGGCCCTCGAGGCCTTCCCCCGGAGCGGGAGCCTGGTCGGCTTCCATCCCATCGTCGAGTTGCCCCTCAGCCTGCTCCATCACGTCCACGGGGACATGGGCGTCCCCCAGTACCGTTTCCTCCACCGCCAGGAGGGATACGGGCGGGCCATCCTGGAGAGCCACCGGCTGGACCCGGCCGACACCCTGGTGCTGTTCAGCCACTCCGGCATCAACGCCGTGGTCCTGGACATGGCGCTGATGGCCGGCGAGCTGGGGCTGACCGTGGTCGGCGTCACCTCGGTCTCGCACTCCCTGGCCGTCGCGCCCCGGCACTCCTCGGGCAAGCGGCTCTGCGAGGTCGCCGACGTGGTCATCGACACCGGGGCGCCGCTGGGCGACGCGTCGGTGAGGCTCGAGGGGCTGGCCGAGCCGGTGGCGGCCATCTCGTCGCCGCTGGCCATGGCGGTGGTGAACGCGCTGGTGGCCGAGACCGCCCGCCGGCTGATCGAGCGCGGGACGCCACCCCACGTCGAGGTCAACCTCAACCTGCCCCGGGAGACCTCCGCCCGCGCCCACAACGACGCCGGCTACCGCCAGCTGTGGGAGCGGCTCCGCCGGCGGTGATCGAGGCCGGCGCGATCGCTCCGGACCCGGGCCCCCTCGCCCCGGTCCGCTGCGGCGGGGCGCGGTCAGCGCCGGAGGTGGAGCAGCTCGATGGTCACGCCGGGGCCGAAGGCGATCGCCAGCCCCTCCCCGGCGGTCCGGGGCAGGGCCGCCAGCACGAACAGGATCGAGGCCGAGGAGAGGTTGCCCACCTCGCGGAACACCCGGCGGGAGAGGGCGAGCCGCTCCGGTTCCAGCCCCAGGGCCTCGGCCACGGCGTCCAGGACCCGGGGCCCCCCGGCGTGCACGGCGTAGAAATCGACCCCCTCCAGCTCCTGTCGCCGTCGGAAGGCGGCCACGGCCGGCCCCAGGCACTCCCGGATCAGGTCGGGGAGCCGGCGGTCGAGGACCACGTGGAAGCCGTCGTCACGGAGGTCGAAGCCCAGCACCCGGGCGCTCCCCGGCACCAGCCAGGTACCGGTGCCCAGCACCCGCAGCTCGCCTCCCGGCTGCCGGCCCGGACCTCCCATGACCGCGGCGGCGGCCCCGTCCCCGAACACCATGGCCGCGGTCAGGTTGTCCAGGGACCGGTCGTGGTGCTGGAAGGTGAGCGAGGGTAGCTCGACCGCCACCACCAGGACGCGATCCCGGGGGAAGGCGGTCAGATGGCGGTGGGCGGCGGCGAGGCCGGCCGCTCCCCCGGAGCAGCCCAGCTCGGTGAGGGGTAGCCGGATGACGTCCGGGCGCAGCCCGAGGTCGGCGGCCAGCTGCACGTCGAGCGACGGCACCAGGTAGCCGGTGCAGGAGACGGCGATCACCAGGTCGATCTCCGCGGGCGCCACGCCGGCGGCGGTCAGGGCGCGATGGCTGGCCAGCCAGGCCAGGCGTGCGGCCTGCTGCGCATAGGTGCGCATCGTCTCCCCCAGCGGCCGCGGCGTCAGCAGCCACTCCAGGGGGCGGATCAGGTGCCGCGTCACCGGCTCCGGCTGCACCCCGCGCAGCCGGGGCCAGAGCCGGCTCAGGGCCGCGAGCCCGGCCTCGGGATCGAGCCGGTGCTCGGGGAGCGCCGTGCCGAAGCCCCAGAAGGCGCTCGAGGCCGGCTCCGCCGCGGGCGGGGACACGGCTCGCGCCTCTGCTTCGACGCTCCCGGCCCCGGAGCGGAGTGGAGGCCGGCCGCGGGTGCGCCCCGCCTCCGGCCGGGATCGAGGCCGTGCCATTCAGAGACCCACCAGCGCGGCCCAGTCGCGCGGGCCCAGGGATGTGAGCGCCCGCCCGCCGTCGTCGACCTCCAGCAGCGCGGTCAGTGACTCCGGACGCCGGGCCAGGCCGTCCAGGGCACGGTGGGCCAGGGCGGTCGACCGTCCCAGCCGCAAGGCGAGGCCGGCCAGCAGCCGCCGGCGCCGCCACTGACGTCCCCACCAGCTCCGGTAACGGAGTGCGGCCCGCGCCAGCTGGCGGGGGTCGGCCAGGTCCAGTCGCTCCGGGGCCAGAAGGCCGGCCAGGACCTCGGCCTGGGCCAGGCCGGCGGCGATGCCATCCCCGGTCAGGGGATCGGTGAAGCCGGCCGCGTCCCCGGCCAGGAAGACACCCTCTCCGGCCACGGGCCGGGCCCGGACTCGAAACGGCCCCGCCCCGCGCAGGCGACTCCGGAGAGGGGCCCCGGCCAACTCCGGGTGCGCTCGCTCCACCACCGCCCGGAACCGGTCCAGGACACCGCCGTCCGGGAACAGGGCCTTCCGGCTGCCCAGCAGCGCCACCAGCAGCTCGTCCCGGCCGGTCGGCGCCGTGTACACCTCGACCTCGCCGAGCAAGGTCACCACCACCTCCGGTGGCATCCGATCGCAGGCCAGGTGGCCGACCACCCCGTAGCGCGCCGGCCCGCGCGGCGGGCGAGCACGGCCGAGCAGGCGGGCGGTGGTCGAGCGCAGGCCGTCGGCCCCCACCAGCGCCCGGGCCCAGAGGCTGCCCAACCCGGTGCGGACCTCGATCCCCCGCCGGTCGCGGGCGATGGCGACCAGGGGGCAGCCGGGGTGGAAGTGGACGCCGGGCGTGGCCGCCGCCCGCTCGGCGAGCACGGCGTCCAGGGTCACCCGGCGCACCCCCCGTCCACAGCCGTTCCGGAAGGGGGCCGCGGCCGAGCGACCGCCGGCCGAGCGGTAACGTACCCCCCGCAGGGCGGGAAAGCCCAGCTGGGCGAGGTCGAGGCCGAGGTCCCGGAGGACGCGGACGCCACTCGGTAACAGCCCCTCGCCGCAGGCCTTGTCACGGGGGAAAGTGGCCCGGTCGAGCAGCGTCACCCGCCGACCCGAGCGCGCCAGCAGCATGGCCAGCGCAGCGCCAACCGGCCCCGCACCGATCACGACCAGGTCGGCGTCGATCACCGCATCGACGCTACCAGAGGCATCGGGAGCGTGGCCGCGCCGGCCTCCGCCGCGGCCCGGGCTACGCCGCCGGCCGCATCTCGGCCACGGCCGGCATCACCTTCGAGGCCAGCAACTCCAGGTGGTCGACGTCGTCGAGGAGGAAGTGCTGGAGCATGAAGAGGTCGACCCCGGCCTCGGCCAGAGGCCGCATCCGGTCCACCACCTCGTCCGGCACGCCGACCAGGACACCGCGCTCCCGCAGCGCACGCAGGGCGTCGCCGGGGGCGAGGTCGCCGAGGGCGGGCATGACCTCCGCCAGCCGCCTCACCCGCGCCTCCAGCTCCTCCCGGTCACGGCCGATCAGGTAGGCGCGCATCACCGAGCGCCGGATCTCGGCGGGGTCGCGGCCGATCTCCCGGCAGTGCCGGTCGAGCAGAGCGGATCGGGCCCGAAAGTCCTCCGGGTCGCCCACGTTCAGGTTCCACTCCGATGCCACTCGGGCGGCCAGGGGCAGCGTCCGCCGCTCGCCTCCGCCCCCGATCAGGAGCGGGATCCGGCGCCCGCCGAAGGTCTGCCGAATCCGCTCGATGCCCGCCTCCAGGGCGTCGAAGCGCCGCTTCCAGTCGGGGAAGGGGATGCCGAAGCGCTCGTGCTCGGCCTGGTTCCAGCCCGCGCCCACCCCGAGGATCAACCGGCCGCCGGAGAGCTCGTCCACGGCCCGGGCCATCCGGCCCAGCACGGCGGGGACGTAGAAGGTGATGGGAGAGACCATGGTCCCGATCTGGATGCGCTCGGTCCAGGTCGCGGCCGCGGTCAGGGCCGGCCAGACGGCGAGGGACTCGCGGCCCTCCACTCCGAACACCGACAGGCAGTGGTCGCTGGTGCGCAGGGCGGCGAAGCCGAGCCGCTCGGCGTCCTGTGCCACGCGACGCCAGCGCTCCCAGTTCAACCCCTCCTGCGCCTCGATCATGACTCCGATCTCGGCCATGGCTGCGGGCAACCTCCTTAGCGTTCGGTGCGGTGCGATCGGCGGAGGGCGAGGACCCCTCGGCCTCCCGGAAGCCGCCGTTCGGGACGTCCCGGATCGTACCGAGTCCACCGCGGCAGCCCACCCGATGCCCGGCCGGCGCCGCCGGCCCGGCTTTTCCTCCCCGGGCTCGGCGGTCAGTCGGGCAGGCGCTTCAGGAGCAGGACGTGGGGTGGGTCCGGTGGTCCGAGCAACGCCTCCAGGTCGGCCTCCGCCCGCCCCGGGAGGGCCGGGTAGACGGTCATTCGGTAGCCGTGACGTCGCCACCAGGTGGGTGTCTCGGGCGAGATCAGGGCCACGCAGCCGCCCGGCCGCGCGCAGCGCTCCAGCTCGGAGCGCACCGGTTCGCCGCCACAGGGCGGGCGGGCACCGAAGGTCGCGCAGGAGACGACCAGGTCCGCCCATCGGCTCCGGATCGGCAGCCGGTGCCCGACTCCGGCGACCACGTGGACGCCAGGGCAACGCGCGCGCAGCAGCCGCCGCAGCGGCGGGCAGGGTTCCACGGCCACGAGGATGGCCGCCCGCGGGGCGAGGGCGGCGGTCAGCCGACCGCTGCCGGCGCCCACGTCCACCACCCGGCCGCCGTCCGCGGGCAGGTCCGCCAGCAGCTGCGGCACGATCGGCTCGGCCGAGGCCAGGCGGTCCCACAGCTCGGGGGCCAGCTCGTAGACCAGGTACCAGAAGGCGGCCGCCACCAGCCGCCGCTCGGCCGCTTCCCGGTCCCGGGCCGGGACCGGCCGCCGGCTGCGCCGCAGCAGCCGCCGGCCCAGGGGGGCGGGAAGGGCGCCCGCAATCGTGGCCACCGCCTCCGGCTCCTCGCCGAGGGCGGCGGCCGCGTCCTCCAGCAGCGAACCGGCTCGGCCGGAGGGGAAGAGCAGGTTCAGGGTCGTGCGGCCCAGACGGGCGAGGTCGACGGCTCGGAAGCGCTCACAGCCGGCCGGCGCCGTGTCGACGCCGCCTGCGTCGCGCACCGGATGTCAGTATATGTTGGATCGACATGCTCGATATGCGCCCCGAACCGGGGCCGGAGTCGGGGAGGGGAGCGCCGACCGAGGTGCTGCTCACCCGACGTCTCACCTTCGCCGCGGCGCACGTGCTGCGTCGCGCTGATTGGGATGGAGACCGCAACCGCGAGGTCTTCGGTCCCTGCGCCGGCGACCACGGGCACAACTACGTGCTCGAGGTCTCGGTGAGTGGCGCGCCGGACCCCGCCACCGGCATGGTGGTGAACCTCAAGGACCTGGACCGGGTCGTCCGCGAGGCCGTGATCGTGCACGTCGACCATCGGCACCTGAACCACGACGTGTCCTTCCTGGAGGGCGTGATCCCGACCGCGGAGAACCTCGCCCTCGCCTTCTGGTCGCAGCTGGAGACGGCCCTGGAGCGGCTGCCGCATCCCTGCCGGCTGCGGCGGCTGCGCCTGGTCGAGTCGGAGAACAACACGGTGGAGATCGTGCGATGAGCATCCTTCCCCGGGTCGGCGACGACCTGCCCCGGCTGGTGGAGGAGGTCCTTCGCCGGCTGGGGGAGGACCCCGCCCGCGAGGGCCTGCTGGGGACGCCGGAGCGGGTGGCGAGGTCCCTGCGCTACCTGACCGAGGGCTACGACCTGGACGTCCGCGACGCGGTCGGCGACGCGCTCTTCGAGCAGGACTACGACGAGATCGTGGCCGTCCGGGACATCCAGTTCTACTCCCTCTGCGAGCACCACCTCCTGCCCTTCTTCGGGACGGCGCACGTGGCCTACCTTCCCCGCGGCCGGGTGGTGGGGCTGAGCAAGATCCCGCGCCTGGTCGACCTGCACGCCCATCGGCTGCAGCTCCAGGAGCGCATGACGCGCCAGATCGCGGAGTCCCTGGAGGAGGTGGTTCGGCCCGACGGGGTGGCGGTGGTGGTGGAGGCGCGGCACCTCTGCATGGAGATGCGCGGGGTCGAGAAGGCGGGCAGCCAGACCGTGACCTCCTGCATGCTCGGCTGCTTTCGGACCGATGCCCGCAGCCGGGCGGAGGTCCTGGCCCTGCTGCGGGCACGTCCCTAGGCCAGGCCAGAGGCGCGACGGCGCCGTGCGGGTGGCGATGGTCGCGTCGCTGGTGGGCCCGCTGCGCGAGGCGCAGCTGGGCGGGGCGCAGGCGTTCCAGACCGACCTGGCGCGGGCCCTGATGGCGCGGGGTCACGAGGTGATCGTCTTCTGCGCCACGGGCTCCTCCCTCGACGGCCTGCGACTGGAGACGGTGCCGGCGCCTGCCGGTGTGGAGCGGGCGCTGGTGATGCCCGCCGGGCGCCCGCCGCCCCCTCTGCCCGGGCTGCGCCCGGCCTTCGCCGAGCTGTTCGCGCGGGTGTGCGCCCGCGGGTGCGACGTGATCTCGCTGCACGCCTTCGACGCCGAAGCGCTGGAGGAGGCCGCCGAGCGGGGCTTGCCGGTGCTGCACACGCTCCACCTGCCGCCGCTGGTCCCGGCCCTGGTGGAGGCGGCGCTGGCCGTCGCCGGCCGGCCCCGGGTGCGGTTCGTGGCCGTGTCCGAGGCCATGCGCCGGGCCTGGTCGGCCGCCGGCCTGAGCGAGGTGGAGACCATCCGCAACGGAGTTCCCGTCTTCGAGCCTCCCGAGCTGCCCGTCCTGCCCCGCGCCGTGATCGCGGGCCGGGTGTCGCCGGAGAAGGGCACCGCGATCGCCATGCGGGTGGCCCGCCGGGCCGGCCTGGAGCCGCTGGTGGTGGGCGGCGTCTACGACCGCGAGTACTGGCGAGATGAAGTCCGGGTCCCGGTGCGGTCGGTGCCCAGGCCGGAGCTCTGGCGCCTCATGGCGGGGTCGGCGGTGACCCTGATGCCGGTCGAGTGGGAGGAGCCCTTCGGCCTGGTGGCGGCCGAGTCCCAGATGGCCGGCTGCCCCGTGGCCGGATACCGGAGAGGAGGGCTGCCGGAGGCGGTGGTGGAGGGCATCGGTGGCTTCCTGGTCGAACCGGGCGACGAGGAAGCGCTGGTCGCCGCCGTCGAGCGGGCGCGGGGTCTGGACCGCGCCTCGGTGCGGCGCGCGGCCCGGGAGCGTCTGGGCATCGGCCCGGTCGCCGCCGCCTACGAGCGGGCGCTGTCCGTGCTGGGGGGAGGACGGTGAGCGAGACCACGCCGGCTCCGCCCGCGGCGTCGGGGCGGCCCCTGGCCGTGGTCACCGGCGGCTCGGGGGGGATCGGGCGGGCGATCCTGACCGAGCTCCGGCGGCGGGGCTGGGATGCGGTCTCCTGGAGCCGTCGTGACGGCGTCGACGCCGCCGACGAGACCCAGGTGGAGCACGCCGTCGCCCTCCTCCCGCGCTGGGACGTCCTGGTCAACGCCGCCGCCGTGTTGATCCCCCGCCCGGTGGTGGAGATGAGCGCCGCCGAGTGGGACGAGACGCTACGGGCGGGGTTGCGCAGCGCCTTCCTGTGCAGCCGGGCCGCCTTCCGGCGCATGGGGCCGGGCGGGACCATCGTCAACGTCTCCAGCCTCTCCGGCGTGGCCGGAGCGGAGAAGTTCCCCGGCATGGCCGCCTACGTGGCCGCCAAGTCGGGGCTGGCCGGCCTGACCGAGGCGCTCGCGGTCGAAGGACGCCCGCTGGGCATCCGGGTCAACGCCGTGAGCCCCGGCTCGGTGCGAACTCCCATGCTCCGGCTCAGCGGCGCGCCCCGGGAGCCCGCCCTGGAGCCGGAGGAGGTGGCACGGGTGGTGGCCTGGCTGGCCGGACCCGAGTCGGCGCCCCTGTCCGGGGCCAACCTGCGCCTCGATCCCGGTTAGGGATCTCCCCCGCCGCGGCGGCGGGCCGGCCCCCGTCGCCGAAGGGCGGTCACCCCGGCTTGCGGCCGTAGGCGATGGCAATGGGCAGGAGGCTCCGGTGTCGCTCGAACTCATCCATGGTGAGGCGGAGCAACTCCTTGGCCTCCTCGGCAAGGCTGGGCGACCGCGTCTGCAGCACCTCGCACAGCCGTGTGCCACCGGTTCGGAAGTCGGTGGCCATGAAGGAACCCACCTGGCCTCCCCATTCGCCCAGGGGGAGTTCGATCTCCTGCCGGGCGACCTGCTCCAGCCCCGCTTGACGCAAGTACTCGCCCAGGGAGCGGAAGACCGCGCCCCCGGTGTCCAGTCCAAGGGACTTGCCCATCTGGAGGAGCAAGTCGAACAGGTGCTCGGTCGCCGGTCCGGTTCGCCGCAGCTCGGCGGTTGACTCGGCCAGCTCCACCCAGCCCCCGGGGCGGGTGACCCGGACCAGCTCCGCCACCACCCCCGGCCAGGCCGCGACCGGGATGCCCGCGGTCAGGAAGCGCTGGTGGACGAAGTCGAAAACGTCGTCCCGGAAGGGCAGCCCCTGGAGCAGGTTGCC
>JAJPKS010000335.1 GCA_021323605.1 Bacillota bacterium
CCGTGCCGCGAGCCGGCGTGCGGAGGTGGTTGACCCAGGCGTGGGTGCGTTCCACCGGCCAGCGCTGGCCGACCGGGATCGGAGCCGGTCGGCTCCGCCTGGCGATCCGGCCCCGCAGCCCACAGGCGGCCAGCTCGGCCTCGGCCTTGGGCTCGGTCAGGGTGGAGCGCTCGATGCCCTGCGTGCCGCGATCGACCGGGCTTGGGCCCGCGCCCTCGTCACCGCAGGGGGCCTTGGTGAGGCCGCCGGGCCAGGTCGTCCAGCTCCAGGCCGACCACGGCGTCGTCGCTCTCCAGCACGATCCGTTCCCACGCCCGGAACACGCCCGCGGCCGGCCACTCGTTGCGGCGGGCGCGCAGCGTGGTCGCTGCAGCCGAACCTCAGCCTCTGGGCCAGCTTCTCGAAGGCCACGCGGTTGGGGATGGGTGGGCGGTGGCAGCCCCAGGGATGGGCGATCGCTGAGGCGAGAGCAGAGCTGAGCCCACAGCGGCTCGAGGACGCATGATGGGATGGCAGGCATCGGCGCTCCAGTGGTCATCGGTGGGCGATGGCGTCATGGTCGTTGGTCCGATGCTGGTTTGGCTACGTTTCCTCGCCGCCTATCCGCGCACCCTCTAAACCAGCGCCGGACGGGGAGCGGCGACTTGCCGGCGGCGGTCAGGAGGGCCATCGTGCGCTCGACCGTGGCCTCGCCGGCCCGGCGTCCCTGGGCCGCCTCGACCAATGGAGCCAGATGAGGCGGGTCCCAGGAGTGGGTGCCCACCACGCGTTCGGGGTGCCGTGCCTCCACCGCGATCTCAGCAGGGGGAAGCGCAGAGGCGCCGCTGCCCAGGATCGCGGTGGGCTCCGTGAGCTCCTCCAGACGGCGGAGGTGGACCGCCTGCTCGACGGCCTGAGCCCAGAGCTCGACCTCGACCGGGTGGCCGCGATCAACTGTGCCCTTCGGGAGATGGACCGGGAGTTGGTGCTGATCGACTTCACTGCCCAGGGGCCCTTCGATCAGGACCTGGCCATCCCCATCCCACCGGTCCCGCTCCTCGAGCCCGTCCGGCGCCTGGCCGGCCTCGATCCCGCCTCCGACCAGGCCCGCCTTCTGGCCACCGGACTCCTGCGCAATCGCAACAAGGTGACCTACCACTTGCGCTTGGCGGAACGAGCTGGAGAGCGAGTCGCCCACCTGCTGGGATCACCATAGCGGTTGGCTGTCGATGGCCGCAGCAAGATCTGCGGCTGTGGCCGTCTCGAAGCCCGCATCCCTCGGCTGACCCGACCGTTGGCCCGCAGCCGTCCCCGGCGCGGGTGATGGTGCCGCGCTCAACCCGGGCTCGCCGCGATGGAGGACGTCTCCATCGAGAACACGAGAGCGCAGCGGACATCTCGACACCGAGCCAGAAGCGGGCCGCGACCCGTCACCGCCCGGCGGCCCCGGGCCACCGGTGGAGTCGACACTCCAGACCCTGGTACCGGTCGCCGATCGAGTTCGAGAGGCGGTTGCGGGAAGCGCTCTGAGGTACCGTTGCATTCTCGTTCCTACCCAGCTCCGCCCGTTTCGTGTACAAGCGATTTCACCATTAACAGCCTGGATCGTCGTAGATCCTGCAGTACTGCTGGGGACTAAATATCTGGAACTCGTCGCCACCTAGTCCTACACCGATGGCGCTATAGTCGGTACGCCGTGGCGCCAGCCCTGCGAGGGTAAATGGCGCTCTGTCTACGGCATCGTGAAGGCCCATTGCGGTCCACGTAGACAATCCCATTCTTACCACCGACATGGTATTGACGGCCAGGTCCTATTCGTATTGCCGAGCAGTCCGAACGGACGCGCGAACAGCGAGGTTGACGGTTTCGTTGTATGACAGTTGGATGTGGTGATGAAGGCTCCCACGAAGGCCGGTTTTGCCGGTATATCGACCCACGACGAGTGCGCCAATCTCGTCTCGGTCGAAGGAACCTGTCCCCATCTGAAGGTTCCGGTGCCTGCTGAGAAGAGCATGCTGGCGGCGCGATGGAGGGCCGGATCGCAGTGCCGGCCGAGTGCCAGCAGGCTCTGATCGTCCACAGCCAGGTGCGCTGAGGTGTAGATCGATACAGAGCAGCCTGCTGGCATCTGTCGCCTCGGGCCGGGTGTCACTGTGGACTCGACCTCAGTCTCCGCACACGGGATCACCCGGTGTCGATGTCGGCCCGAGGGACGATGCTGGGGGAAACGTCGAAGAGCAAGCTGGCCAGACTCGGCATCCAGGCACTCCCGAATGAGAAGACGACCACCGGTCGTCGTCCAGGGATCTCACCTACCTGAAGGAGGTAACCGAGTGGTCTGGATGCGCGAGCAGCGGCAGCGGGCGTGTCCCGACCGGCTCTGTGGGATGCTGGCGACCTTCGGATAGGGATCGATGGGCGCCATGGCCTGGCCGCCCGTCGGCGCCGGCCACGGCGAGCGCTCAGGCCAGCGGGTGGGCTCCGGCCACCGGGAGCGGGACCGGGAGCCCGCGTGGGCAGCATCGAGCTGGCGCGCCGGGCTCGGGCAGGACGGCTCCGTTCCAGCCTGATCACTCGAGCCGGGGCCCCGGGCCGAGCAGACGACGGTGACCGTGGTCGCCCAGGCCGGCCCCGTCGCCGTCCGGGCTCAGCACGCCAGGATGATCGAGCCGCCGGGGGTCCCCACCGGGACGAGTCCCGATGGAGGTCCCTGAGGGAGCGCTTTCGGAGGCGGCCGCCCCGCTCGCTTTCGCCACCTTCCCGCGCGAGCGCCGGTGGCGGATCGGAGCAACCACCGGCAGGGGCGGATCGATCAGGAAGTCCGACGGCGAACCGACGTGGCCGGCAGCTTCCCGGACCGCGCGGCGAGGGTGCTGCCCGCCCGGCGCCGGCGGGTACGGCCTGAGCCAGCCCGCCGACCTAGCCCGGCTGCCGCCGGCCAGAGCCGTTCTGATCTTCCGCCGAAGCTCTTCGGCGGTTCAGGACGTCACCGGCGGTGGCCCTGGTCGGGCAGGAGGCGTCCGAGAGCCGACCGCTCCGACCCGACGACCCCGGCGGGGCCTCGAAGAAGCCGCGCAGGGTGGCCAGGAAGGCCGGTTCGACCGGGAACGGAGGTCATCCTCTGGCTGCTCATGGGCCGAGGCCGGTACAACGGACGATCGGCTGCATCCGGTAGCGGGTGCCGCGGTGTATCTCGGACTCGATACGGGCTGCAGCGCTGTGCAGAGACGTTCCTGCAAATCAGCTCAGATATGAGATATTTTGCAGATGCATCGTTCGTTCCAACTCGCGATCGATCTCGCCGAGGGCCAATGGGGGCTCATGACCCGAGCCCAGGCGAAGGCAGCCGGCATCCCTGACGCCACGTTCGCGCGCTACGTTGGGCGCGGCGTCCTGGAGCGGATCGCTCACGGCGTCTACCGCCTCCGGGGCGCAGGTGAGCCGGATCATCTCCAGCTCCGGGCCGCATGGCTCCAGCTCGATCCCGCACGCCCGGCCTGGGAGCGTCTCGACGACCCCGAGGTCGCGGTCGTTTCCCACACGTCCGCGGCATCACTCCACGGGGTCGGCGACCTGCGCCCCGACATTCACGAATTCACCATGCCCAGGCGCCGGCAGACACGGCGCAAGGACGTCAGGATGCACCGGGGAACGGTTCCGGATTCCGAGAGGATCCTCCTCAAAGGCCTTCCCACGACCCGGGCGGCCAGGATGATCGCGGACCTCCTGGCCGACCACATTGAGCCCGAAGCCGTGGCCCGGGTCACGGTCCAGGTGCTCGAGGGCATCTACGACTACCCGCGCGTGGTCGCAGAGAAGATCGCGCCCTTTGCATCCTCGTTCGGCCTGCCCGAAGAGGACGGCGCCGCCCTCCTCGAGTACCTCCTGGACCTCGCCGGCGGCGGCCTGGACCGGCGGACGATCCTCGAGATGGCACGCCGGTGACCGAAGAGCGCCGGTACGCAACCCCCGCCGCGCTCCGCTCGGCGATCACCGATCGGCTCAGAAGCGCCGCCAACGCAGACCCAGGTCGGAACCTGGCCGATCTGCGCCGGCAGTTCGCCTACGACCGGCTGCTGTACCGGGTGTTCACGGGCGAGGACCGGGATCGATGGGTGCTCAAGGGAGCGACAGCGCTGCTCGCCCGGCTCCGCGGCCAGGCTCGGCACAGCGTGGATATCGACCTGTTCGACCGGGCAGGCACCCTCGAGGACGCAGAGGCGGCCCTTCGTGCGGCCGCCGCCCGGGACGCCGGCGACCATTTTCGGTTCGAGCTGGCCCCGGGGCGGCGGATCGCCGAAGGTGGGGGCGCGCTACGGGTGGCGGTGACGGCCTATCTCGGGGCCAGCGAGTTCGAGCGATTCAACGTCGACCTCGTCGCCCGAACCGGGATGACGGGTACGCCGGACGAGACGGACCCGCTCGTTCCGGTCGAGATTCCGGGCATTCCACGCGCTCGCTACCGCATCTACCCGATCGCCGACCATGTGGCCGACAAGCTGTTCGCGATCCTCGAGCGGCACGGCCGCCGAGATGGACCCGCGATCGGCAGCACCCGCTATCGGGATCTCGCCGATCTGGTCATCATCGCTCATGCCCAGGAGGTCCAAGCGTCGGCCCTGGAAGCGGCCCTGAGGGCCCAGGCCGAGCGCCGGCGGCTGCAGGTGCCGCCCGCCTTCCGGCCACCGGACGACACCGGATGGCGTGCCGGATACGCGAGGGTCGCAAAGGACGTCCCCGGTCTCGAGGAGAAGGAGTATGTACGGGCGGTCGAGACGGTGAGGCGCTTCATCGAACCGGTCCTGACCGGCGCGGCACGCGGACACTGGAGCCCCGACCGGCAGGCCTGGACCGGGTAGCGAACCGGGCCGAGCACCGAGCGGTTCCGACAGGTCAGATCGGGCGTCGTGGTGGGACAGAGGACAGCCACCGGCCGGCGAAGGACGGTCCTCCCACTCCATCCATCTCAGCGGCGCCCGGTAGAGGACAGAACGAGGCAAGCCTCTTCCTGGCCTCGGGTCCAGTACGCGTCCAGGGACGTGGTGTACGGCCCCGGCGGCAGCTTCGGGGGTCCACCACCAGCGACGGCCACGGCGTGATCCTTTCAAAAAAACCATCAACCAACCGAAAGGAGGACACGACAGTGGCCGTCGTCAAGAGTATGGACCTGGTGGAGGCCGTCCGCGAGCATCTCGCCACGGCGAGCCCCGACGTGCTGCGGGGGCTGGTGGAGGCGTTCGCGAACGCCCTCATGTCCGCGGAGGCCGATGCGCTCGGCGGGGCCCCCTACGGGGAGCCCTCGCCGGAGCGGGTCAACCGCCGCAA
>JAJPKS010000345.1 GCA_021323605.1 Bacillota bacterium
ACCCGCTGGCAGGCGGCGTGGACGCTGCCCGCGGTCACCCCCGGGCGGATGGCGGCGATGGCCGCGTCCAGCGCCCGGCTGCAGGCGTCGTACATCCGCCGCACCAGGTCCGGGGGCTCGCCCACGAAGGCCGAGCGCATCAGGGCCGTGGTGTAGCGCCGGTGGAGCCCGCCCAGCTCGATCAGGACGGCCTCGCCCCGGGCGATGCGATGGCGGGCGAAGGTGGTGTGGGCGACCCCGGAGCGGTAGCCGCTGGTGACCGTGGGCCCGGAGGCGACGTACTCCGAGCCGGCGCGGTACATGGCCGCGGCCGCGGCCGCAGCCACCTCGTTGTCGTAGACGCCCTCGCCCACGGCGTCGATCGCGGCCCGCATGCCGGCGTGGGTGTAGCGCGCCGCCCGGCGGAAGCAGTCGATCTCGAACCGGGACTTGATCCGGCGCGCCTTCTCCACGATGCCGGAGCCGTCCGCCAGGGTGGCCTCGGGGAGCAGCTCCCCCAGCCGCCGGTAGGCGTGGACGGTGAGGAACGCGGAGCGCTCGTCGACGCCGATGCGTCCCCGCTCGAGGCCGTGCTCGCGGAGCATCGCCGCCGTCACCTCCAGGGGGTCCTGGTCGTCCTCCCAGGCGACCGGGACGGTGTCCATCCAGCTCAGCCTCCGGGCCGGGGCACTCTCCAGCTCGCGCACGAGCAGGCGGGGCTCGCCCGACGGCGGCACCAGGGCGAGCTGGAAGTTGGCGTAGCCGATGGTCTCGTAGCCGGTCAGGTAGAAGAGGTTGGCGGGGCCGAAGACCAGGGCGCCGTCGAGACCACGGGCCACGATCTCCTCCTGGACGATCCCCAGCCGGCGCCGGAACTCCTCGATGGGGAAAGCGAGATCCTTGACCTCGATCGTCTGGCTCACGCCACCACCCCGCACGCCGCCATCGCCGCCAGCGCGTAGGCGAGCGCCCCCTGGTGGAGCTGCTCCACGCTCATGCGCTCGTCCGGCTGGTGGGCCTGCGCCTCGTCCCCGGGGCCCATCACCACGCAGGGGACGCCGGCGGCCCGGAAGTGGGTCATGTCGCAGGCCCCGGAGAGCCCGTGGAGACGGGCCGGGGCCCCCAGCGCCAGGGAGGCCGCCTCCAGTGCGATGCCGACCAAGGGATGGGAGGGGTCGAGCTCGGAGGGGGCACCGGTGGTGGGGATCGTCCGCTCCACCGCCACCTCCAGGCCGGGGTTCTCCGCCCGGACCCGGTCGAGGACCTCACCGACCTCGGCCAGCGTCCGCTCCTCGTCCTCCCCCGGCACCATGCGCCGGTCCAGCACGATCTCGCAGCGGCCGGGGATCACGTTCTCCTTGATGCCGGCGTTGACGAGAGTGACGGCGGCGCTCGGCGCCCCGCACAGCGGATGCGGGGGCCGGGAGGCCAGGGCGCGACCGTAGGTCTCCAGCGCCTGGATCACGGGCACCGCTCGGTAGACGGCGTTGACCCCCTCGTGGGGGCGGGAGGAGTGCGCCGTCCGCCCGGTGACCACGATCACCGGGCGCAGGCTGCCGCGGTGGGCCACTCCCACCTGCAGTCGGGTCGGCTCGCCGACGATGGCCAGGTCGGCCTCGATCTCGGAGCAGAGCCGCCGGGCGCCGGTGCTGCAGGTCTCCTCGTCGGCGACCGCGGTCACCAGCAGGTCGCCGCGGAGCCGGGCACCGGACCGGACGATCCCCTCCACCGCGGCCAGCAGGGCGGCCAGCGGCCCCTTGGCGTCGACCGCCCCCCGCCCGTAGAGGTCGCCGTCGACCACCTCGCCTCCGAAGGGCGCCCGCGTCCAGCCGTTGCCCTCCGGGACCGTGTCCATGTGGGTGTTGAAGGCCAGGACCGGCCCGCCGTCCAGGCCGCGCAGCCTCGCGATCACGTTCGGCCGCCCGGGAAGGACCTCCGGCGTCTCCACCTCGAGACCGAGGCGGCGGAGGAAGCGGGCCACGTACCCTGCCACCTCCCCCTCGCCATCGAGGGGGTTCTGGCTGCGGATCCGCACCAGGTCGCACAGGATCCGGGCCGTGCGCGCTCGGTCCAGGTGCGCGGTGATCGACCCCATCCGACTCTCGGCGAGCGTCACGACACCACCCCCATCGGTACCGGTTCCAACCGCACCTCCGGCCCGTCCTCGCCCCGCCCGATGACGACGTTGACCAGCCACTCGTCCCGCATCTCGGGATGGTCGTCCCGGAAGTGGGCGCCGCGGCTCTCCTTCCTGGTCAGGGCCGAGAGCAGGACCAGGTCGGCCACCGTGACCATGTTCCGGACCCTGGCCCACCGCTCCAGCTCGTCGAGATCGGCGGGCACGTGGGCCTCGATCGCGGCCAGCTGCTCGCCCACCCAGCGCCGGCCGGCGAGCAGGCGCTCCTCGACGCGGACGATCCCGCCGTCGTGCCACATCCGCTCCCGTAGCTGCTCCTGCACCGCCTCCAGGTCGACCTCGGCGCGCGCCGGCGACGCCAGCCGTGCCCGCCACCGCTCGCCCACGGTCGGGTCGGGCTCGACCGGCCCGGCGTCGGCGGCGAAGCGCCGTGCCGCCCCGCCGGCCCGGGCCCCGAACACCTGGGTCTCGGTGACCGCGTTGCCGTTGAGGCGATTGGCGCCGTGGACGCCGCCCGCGACCTCGCCGGCCACGAAGAGCCCGGGTAGGCTGGTCTCACCCTCGGGGCCGAACCGTACCCCGCCCATGAAGAAGTGGACCTCGGGAGTCACGATCATCTCCATCTCCTCGAGCGCCAGGCCCTTCGAGCTGACGACGGTCGCGATCCGGGAATTGGCGGCGAGGAAGGTCTCAGGGTCGACGTCGCTGAGATCGAGCAGGACCCCTCCCTCGACGTCACGGCCGTGGCGAATCTGCTCGTAGATCCCGCGCGCGGCCACGTCCCGGGCGGTGGCCTCCAACCGCTCGGGGTCGAAGAGCTCCATGAAGCGCTCACCGAGACGGTTGTAGAGCTTGCCCCCGTAGACGAAGGTGGAGGGCTGGACCGGTATCCGTCCGTCCTTCCCGATGGGGGCGATCAGCCGCCAGGGGTAGAACTGCACCATCTCCATGTCCTGCAGCTCGACGCCCGCCCGGTAGGCCATGGCGTAGCCGTCGCCGCAGACGTCGGAGGGGTTGGAGGTGATCTTGTAGATGCGGCCCGCCCCGCCCGTGGCCAGGACCACGGCCGTCGCCCGGGCCTCGATCAGCCGGCCCGCCGCGGGGTCGAGCAGCAGCGCCCCGCACACCCGGCGACCGGAACGCAGCAGGTCGAGGCAGACCACCTTCTCCAGGACCTTCACCCCTCGCCCCAGCACCACGTCGGTCATGGGCAGGGTCATGGTCGTGCCCCGGTGGACCTCGGTCTGGCAGACGCGGGCGTGGCGGTGCTCTCCGCTCGGGCTCTGGTGGAGGCGCCCGTCCGGCGTGCGCTTGAACTGACCTCCCATGCGGTCCAGCTCCAGGATGCGCTGCGGTCCTTCCGAGCAGAGGATCTCGACCAGCCTGGGATCGTTGATGCGGTGACCGCCGCGCAGGGTGTCGTCGACGTGCGACTCCACGCTGTCCTCGGGGTCGGCGTGCCCCAGGGCAACGGCGAAGCCCCCTCCCGACCCGATCGACGAGCCACCCCGGCCCAGCTTGCCCCTGGTCGCGACCACGACGCCGTCGCCTCCGTCGCTCGCCGAGACGGCGGCCCGGAGGGCGGCCAGGCCGCCCCCCAGGATCAGCACCTCACCGTCGATCCGGTCGACCTCGATCGCCATCCCCACCTCGCTACGACTGCGCGGGCAGGTAGGCGTTGGTCCAGGTCACTCCCTGCCTGGTCGGGGGAACGGTCTGGATGACGCCGTTGTCCTTGTAGAGCTGATAGGTCTCCGCGACCCGCGCCTGGTCGAACTTGCCGTTCCTGGAGACCGCCGGGAGCAGCGCGGGCAACCCGGTCGACCAGGTGCTCGGGTTCACGTCCGGGAACTCCTTCTGGAGGATCTGGTAGGTCTGATCCAGGTGCGTTCGCATCCAGTCGTTGGCCTCCTGGATCGACTTCACGTAGGCCCTCACCACGGCCGGATTGCTCTTGATGTAGTCCTCGGAGGCACAGAGGCTCACGTAGAGGAACTTGTTCAGCGCCGGGTCCTCGCCCTTGGTGTTGTAGATCAGGATCGTGCCCACGCCGGCCGCCACCGCCTGTTGGGGCGAGGGCGGGGAGAGGATGTAGCCGTCGATCTGGCCCGACTTGAGGGCGGCGAACAGTCCCGCGATCGAGCCCACGCGCACGATCTGGACGTCCCGGTCGGGGTTGAGGCCATGGGCCTTGAGCATGATCCGCAGCAGGATGTCGCTGGGGGAGCCGGGGGAGCTGATGCCGAACCGATGCCCCTTCAGGACGCGATAGCGATCGGCCAGCGGCGAGCTGGCGCTGACCCCGGTTCCCTGCAGGATGCGGTTGGCGACCACCAGATCCAGCGTCACGTGGTCCATGAGCTGGTACACGGCGACCAGGTTCTTGCCTTGCGCGCGGAGGTTGGCAATGTTGTCGAAGGTGCAGTCGGTGATGTCGAGCGTGCCGTTGAAGACCGCCGGTGCGTCCTCGGCGCCCGCCTGCAGACCGACGAACTGGATGTCGAGCTTGTTCTGCCTGGCGAACCCCTGGTCGGCGGCGACGTACATGGGCGCGAAGTAGGCCAGAGGCTGCTTCACCGTGCGCACGGTGACCGTCTTCGTCAGCGTCTGCGGGGAGCTGGCCGAGGAGGTGCTCGAACCGCCACACGCGGCGACGAGGGCCGCCAGGACGACGATCAACGCGCCCTGCCTTCTGCTCGCTGTGGATCTCATCAGCCGTTCCCTCCAATTGCTTTGTCGTGGCGGTTGACCCACCGCTCCAGCGGGAGCAGCAGCAATCGGAACACGAGGACGATGGCCGCCAGGGTTGCGATCGCCGCCATCATCTTGTCGACGGCGAGGAAGGTCACCTGCTCGTAGATCAGGTAGCCCAGTCCGCCGGTGGCCCCCAGGAACTCTCCCAGGATGGCGCCGACGATCGCGATGGGGATGGTCAGGCGAAGCGCAGTGAGCGTGTAGGGCAACGCGTGAGGCAGGACCAGGCGACGGTAGAGGTCCCAGCGCGTCGCTCCCATCACCCGCATCACGTTGACCATGTCGCCGCTGGTCGAGCGAATGCCCACGACCGTGTTCATGTAGACGAGAAAGAAGGTCATCATCGCCGCCAGCACGATCTTGGGAAGCAGGCCGACGCCGAACCAGAGCACGATCAAGGGCCCGAGCGCGAGCTTGGGGATGCCGTACAGCGCGAGCAGGTAGGGCTCCAGCACCCGGTACGGCAGGTCACTCAAGGTCAGCAGGCACGCGGCCACGACCCCGAGCAGGGCACCGAGGGCGAACCCCACCGCGAACTCGGTGAGGGTGTACTGGGTGTGGTGCCACAGCGATCCGCTCGCCGCCAGTTGCCACCAGGCCCGCGCGATCGCGCTGGGCTTGCTGGTGAAGGTGGGGTCGAGGAGGTGCTGGTCGGCGGCCAGCTCCCAGCCACCGATCAGCACCACCAGGAGGCACAGCCGGCCGAGCCAGACGCTCACCGCCCAGCTCCGCCGGCTCCGTTGCGCGTCCTCGGCGGCCCGCTGGAGCGCACGATCGGCGCGGGATAGCGTCACCACCGCCATCAGCCGGTCCTCCTCGCCCCCAGCCTCGACAACCCGTTGAGCAGGATCGCCATCACCAGCACGAGGAGGGAGAGGATCGAGATCGCGGCGAAGACACCGGCGGTGTTGTAGCGGGCCGAGGCGTCGCTGATCAGGAAGCCGATCCCTCGCTGCGAGGAGATGAACTCGCCCACGATGGCGCCGATCACGGCCTGGGGCACGGAGGTGCGCAAGCCGGTCATGAGGTGGGGGGCCGCCCCCCGCAGGATGATCTTCGTCACCAGCTGACCGCGACCGGCCCCCATCACCCGGGCCACGTCGATCCAGCCACGGGGCACGCTCCTGACCCCGCTGACCCCGTTCATGAACACGACGAAGAACACGAAGTACGCGGCCAGCACCACCTTGGAGTTGATCCCGATCCCGAGCCACACGATGAGCAGGGGACCGATGGCCACGCTCGGGATCGAATAGACGGCGAGCAGGAACGGCTCCACGATGGCGTAGGCGCGGGGCAGCAACCCCAGGACGGCGGCCGCGACCGTGGCCGTGGCCGCGCCCAGCAGGTAACCGAAGAACGCCTCCTCGACGGTGAGCAGGACGTTGTCCGCGAAGCGGCCGCTCTGAACCAGGAGCACGACCTGGTCCCAGATCAGGCTCGGCCTGGAGAAGAAGTAGGGGTCGAGGAGCACCCCCGAGAGCACCTGCCAGGCGAGGAGGAACACGAGCAAGAGGGCGAGGCGGGAGAGGTAGAGCGTCCAGAAGTCGCGACGGCCGCGTCGCCGGTGCTCGTCGACGGCTCGCTCGAGCACGTGCTCGCGGTGGGCGAGGGCCTCCATCGCCTAGCTTTCCACCGCCTCTGGGGCCTCGACGGCGTCCCCGGCGCGGCGACGCCTGGACACGGCGATCTCGTCACTGATGTCCGCCCAGAGCCGGTCGTAGACGAGCGAGAACCCAGGCGCCCCGTGGATGTGGAAGACGTCCCGCGGACGCGGGATGCCGACGTCGTAGACGCGCTTGATCCTTCCCGGCGCTGCCGACATGACCACCACCCGGTCGGAGAGGGCGATGGCCTCGACCAGGTCGTGGGTGACGAAGAGGATGGTCCGGCGCGAACGCTCCCAGAGCCGGAGCAGATCGTCCTGGAGGACGAGCCGGGTCTGGGCGTCGAGCGGGCCGAACGGTTCGTCCATCAGGATCACCGGCGTCTCGTAGATCAGGGTTCGGATGATCGAGGCACGCTTGCGCATGCCTCCGGACAGCTCGGCCGGGTAGTGACGCTCGAAACCGCTGAGGCCGACCCGACCGATCAGCTCACGCGAACGCTCGGCGCGCTGGGCGGCGGGTACCCCGCGCAGCTCGAGCGCCAGCTCGACGTTGGCCTGGAGCGTCCGCCACGGGAGCAGGTTGTCGTCCTGGGTCACATAGCCCACGTCGGTGTTCACCCCCCGCACCACCCGGCCGTCGTAGAGGACGGTGCCGTCGGTCGGGGCCGAGAGACCGGCGATCAGGTTCAAGATGGTCGACTTGCCGCAGCCGCTGGGACCGATGATCGACCAGAACTCGCCACGGGGGACGCTCAGCGACACGTCCTCGAGCGCCAGCTTCGCCTGCCGGGTCCCCCCGGCGACGAAGGCTTTGTAGACCGAGACCAGCTCCACCACCGCTGCCCGGGGCGCGGCATCGCCCCTGCCGTTGGCCGTCACCCTTGCCACGCGACCTGCACCTCCCGCCTCACTCCGCCGGCGCTCCGTCGATCTCGGTCCCCGCCCCCACCTGCATGAGGGCGGTCAACGACCGGACGTCGCCCGACTCCAGCCCGCGGATGGCAGCGACCAGCGCCTCGACCCGCTCCTCGCCCAGCAGGGCATCCGCGTTCTCGTGGAGCTTGGCCTCGAGGTCGCGGTGGGTGAAGGGGTTGCGGGGATGGCCCGGCGGGGGCGTCGCCTCCCCGATCGCCACCCGGCCGTCGGCGGTCTCGATCTCCACCCGGGTCGGGAACCCCTCGGCCGCGCCCCGACTCAGCTCCGGTCGGGGCTCGACCACAACCCGCTCCTCGAGGAAGCGTCGGCGCTCCGGGTCGCGCACCCGGGCGGGGGCGAAGCTGTCGGCGTGGAGCCGGCCCTCGAGCACGGCCGCGGCCACGATGTAGGGCAGTGAGTGGTCGGCCGTCTCACGCGAGATCGGGTGCCAGGGATCGTCCCTCACCCCCACCAGGTGGCGGTAGGCGGCCTCGTCGGTGAAGACGCGCACGGCCCGGATCGAGCGCACGTCGGTCACCTGGGCGCGGGCGGCGAGCGCCGCCTGGACCGCGCTCTGGGCCCGGGAACCGACCGGCCACCGTTTGAAGGTGGTCTCCCCGATCCGCCGCAAGGGGCGACCGGGGTCGAGCAGGCGTCGCAGCTCGGGAAGGGGATCGTCGTCGACCTGCATGCGGTTCAGGAAGCCGAGCCGCCCGGTGAAAGGCCGGACCGCTCCTTCCACCCCGGCCGCCGCCAGCAGGCAGGCGTAGACCGATTGCCGCATGGCGTCGGAGCCGTTGAACCGCTTCCACATGGTCAGGTCACCGCGACGGTTGAGCTCGCCGGACTCGATCTCGTCGCTGGCCGCATGGGGAACCACGGTGATGGCGAGCGCCTCGCGGGTTCGGTCGGGGTCGAGCTCGAGGAGCCGGGCGATGCCGCAGGTGGCCGCGATCGCGGTCAGGTTGGCGTAATCCCAGCCCTTGAGCCCGACGGGGAGCGTGTCCATCAGGCCCAGCGCCACTTCGTAGCCCAGCGCGAGCGCGCCGAGCAGCCGGGCTCCGTCCGCGTCCGCCCACTCCGCCGCCGCCACCATCCCCGCCACCATGTCGCTCGGGTGGCCGCCGCTCCGGCGCCCCATGTAGAGGTCGTTGTAGTCGTAGGCCCGGACCGGGACCCCGTTGGCCAGGGCAGCCGTCTCGGGCGAGGTGGTGAACCCGGTTCCCCAGAGGCGCGCCCCCGGTTCCAGAGGGAACCGGTAGGCGTAGCGCCGGGCGGCCTGGGCCGCCGGATGGCGCAACGCCCCCAGCGCCACCGCGAAGGTGTCCAGCAGCACGCGTTCCGCCGCCTCCCTCGCCTCGACGGCAAGCCGGGTCGAGACGGCGGCCGTGAAGTCGACCAGGAGGGCGGCCATCTCGTCGACGACGAGGCTCCCGATCGCCGCCATCTACGTGTACCCGTCCCGGCCGGCCGCGGCCGGCCGGGCCTCGCCGAGGGCGGCCTCGAGCTCCCGCCGCATCGCCGCCTGGAGGACCGAGGAATCCTTGGCGAAGGTGACGAGCTGGAAACCCATGTCCGCGTAGCGGCGCGCCGACCGTCCCGAGCCGCACTGGATGCCGGCCACGATGCCGGCCGCCCGGCAGGCGTGGAGGATGCGCTCCACCGCCGCCTCGTGCTCGGGCTCCGCCTTGTCCAGGTCGGGGGCGAGGCCCAGGCCCAGGGCCAGGTCGGCAGGCCCGACGTAGATGCCGTCGAGGCCCGGGGTGGCGGCGATCCGCTCCACCTGCTCCACCCCCTCGCGGGTCTCGACCATCACGAAGCAGAGCACCTCGTCGCCGAGGGTCCGGGGATCGCGGGCGTCCATGGTGATCGAGGAGCGGATGGGGCCGAAGGAGCGCACCCCGGCGGGGGGATAGCGGCAGGCGGCGACCGCCGCCGCCGCTTCCCCCGGTGAGCTCACGAGCGGCACCACCACGCCCTGTGCCCCGACGTCGAGCGCCTTGCCGATCAGCCAGGGCCGGTTGGCCGGGACCCGCGTGATGGGCACCGCGCCGCGGCCCTCGGCCGCCCGCATCAGGCCGACCACGTCCCGGCCGTCGACGATCCCGTGCTGCTGATCGACGCAGACGTAGTCGACCCCGGGCGTGGCCAACAGCTCGACGGCGAACGGGCAGGCGAGGGCCACCCAGACGCCGAAGGTCGGCTTCCCCGCCGCCCATCTGGCACGCAAGGCGCCCGCCGTCGTGTTCACGCTCCCTCCTTTCTCCTCTATCACCGACCTCCCGGACCGCCGGTTGACCGTGCGATGAGAACTGTATACACTAGCCTCGCCAGTGTCAAGGCTTCCACGATCGAATTCGGCCAATATGTATACAGATTCCCCCGCCCTCCCCGAGAAGGGCGCGGTCGTGGGCGGAGCTGCACGGCCCGGGGTCCGCAACGTCTACGCGCGGCTTCGCGAGGAGATCCTCAACGGATCGATCGCGCCCGGCGAGGTCCTGAACCAGGTCCACCTCGCACGCCGCTTCGGTATCAGCCGCACGCCCCTGCGCGAGGCCCTGCGCATCCTCGAGGCCGAAGGCCTGGTCCAGGCCCGTCCCCGGCGACGGATGCGCGTGATCGCCGTCGACGCGGAGGAGATCGATGTGCTCTACGCCGAGCGCATCCTGCTCGAGTCGATGGGGATCGCGCTCACCGTCCCCCGGCTCAGGCCGGGCGAGCTACGGGAGATCCAGGACGCGCTGGAGGCGATGCACGCAGGCGAGGAGACGGGGAACCCGGCCGAGTGGGAGGCGCCGCACAAGCTCTTCCACGCTCTGCTCGTCAAGCACGCCGGCCGGCCGCTGGTCCGGTCGATCGTGGGTGCGGGCGAGCGGGCGGAGCTGTACCGGCGGCTGTTCGTCCGTACCGACCCCATGACCTGGGCCCTGACCCGCAAGGAGCACGACGCCGTCCTGGAGGCCTGCCTGCACCGGGACGTCGAGGAGGCCGTCCGGCGCAACGCCCGCCACCTGGCGCGCACGGCACTGGTCCTGGTGGGCAGGCTCGACCCCGAGATCGAGCCCCGGGCCACCCGGCAGGCGCTGCGCTTCGTGGTCCCGGAGGGCCGGGTCGCCGAGACGGTGCCATGACCGGGCCGCGGTCCGGCCGGACGAGGCCGAGATGCCCGTGCCGTCGAGACAGCGCCCGCGTCCGGGCGAGGTGACGGCCCCCCGGCATCGCCGGCCAGCCTTGACCGGCGCCGCCGGGCTCACGCGGGGCGGCATCGCGCTTGCTCCGCGTCACGCCTCACGTGAGGCAAGGACGACGAACCGCCCGGACCGGCGGCTCACGACCCGGGAGACCAAGGAGGGAGGAGAACGGAGATGGCGGTAACCGGCCTCGCAGCTCGAGCCCCAGCCCGGGGCGACCTCGACCCCGACGATCTGGTCCTGGAGGGCCCCCACACCTATCGCGTCCACACCCGAGCCTACACCGACCCGGCCGTGTTCGAGGCGGAGATGGAGCGCATCTTTTCGCGCACCTGGGTCTACATCGGCCACGAGAGCGAGATCCCCCATCCCGGCGACTACAAGACCGCCCACATCGGTCGGCAGCCGGTGATCGTCAGCCGGGGTGACGGTGGCGAGATCCACGTCCTCGTCAACCGGTGCGTGCACCGCGGATCGGTGGTCTGCCGCAGCCCGCGCGGCACGGCCAACTACTTCCGCTGTCCGTACCACGGATGGGTGTACGGCAAGGACGGCTCCCTGGCCGGGATCGCCATGCGCGAGGGGGACAGCGGATATTCCGAGCACTTCGCGGCGCCGGCCGGACTGATGCGCGTCCCGAGCGTCGCGACGTACCGGGGGCTGATCTTCGCCAGCTTCAACCCGGAGGTCCCCTCCATCGAGCAGCACCTGGGCCGGGCGGCCTTTCTCATCGACAACAAGATCGACCAGTCGCCGGTCGGCGAGATCGCGCTCCGCTCCGATCCCTACGTCGTGACCTACCGGGGCAACTGGAAGTTTCAGGCCGAGAACATCGTCGACGGCTACCACTTCACCTTCGTGCACGAGGGATTCATCAAACTCCAGGAACGCTACGGTGACTCCACCGGCGACTTCGGGGTCCACAGAGGCCGGTCGATGGCGGAGGTGCGCAGGATCCGCGCCCGGGGGGTCTCCTGGGGCTGCTCGCAGGGCCACGGGCTGAGCGCCAAGCCGGTCGACCAGATCGAGTCCCTGCTCGACGGGCGCTTGGGCGACTACTACCGGGAGCTGCTGGAGCGACATGGCCCCGAGCGACTGGCCTGGATCGCCGGAAGCGGGGCCATGAGCATCTTCCCCAACCTCGGCATCATCCACCACCAGATCCGCGTCTGGCGACCGCTGGCCCCGGACCTGACCGAGGTCACCGTCTATCCCTACGAGCTGAGAGGCGCACCGGACGAGATCAACCAGGGGTGGCTCCGCAGCCAGGAGCGCTTCTACGGCCCGGCCGGCCACGGCATGCCCGACGACGTCGAGATCTTCGCCCTCAACCAGCAGGGCCTGGACGCCTCCGCGGTCGACTGGCTGATCCTGGAGCGGGGCATCGACAGCGAGCGGCGCGACGAGGTCGGCGACTACGAGGGCCTGCCCTCGGGCGAGACCCCGCAACGGGCGTTCTGGCGCCGATGGAAGCGGCTGATGGCGGAGGGCTGAGGAGATGGGGGCGTACGACCCCGAGGTCGCCGGCCTCACCCGCGACGAGGCCGAGGCCTTCGTCTACCGCGAAGCTCGCCTGATCGACGACCTGGAACTCGAGGAGTGGCTTCGCCTCTTCACCGAGGACGGCATCTACTGGATCCCGATCGACGACAGCAAACCGGTCGAGTGGAACACCTCGCTGGTGTACGACCCGCCGTTGCGCCGGGAGGAGCGCGTCTACCACCTCCTGCACGTCCCCTTCCCCGCCCAGGCACCCCGCTCCCGGACCGTGCACCTCGTGAGCAACGTCGAGGTGGCGGCCGGTGGCGACGACGCGTTCACGGTCCGCTCCAATCAGGTGGTCTACGAGGTGCGCCAGGGCGACTTCCGACAGGTGGGCCTGGGCGAGGTCAGGCCGATCGTGGCCCGGGTCGAGCACGTCCTCCGCCGGGTGGACGGCGAGCTGCGCATCGCGCTCAAGAAGATCCTGCTCATCGACCGCGAGATGAGCCAGAGCAACCTGACCTTCATCATCTAGCGATGGCCGGGCCTGATCCGACACTCGATGGACGGCTGGTCGTGGGCAACGAGTTCGCCAGCGTGGTGCTGGAGCGGGACCCGGACGCGAGAGGAGCGCTGCTCCGCGTGCTCGATCTGCGCACGGGTCGGGCGGTCTCCCTGGACCCGCTCGAGCTGGAGGCCCTGACCAGGCTGACGCGCGACGACCTCACCGCCCTGGTCGACCCCTCGTTCCCCGGATTCGCCGGTGGGCGAAGGACGCCGGACGGGATCGAGCTGGTGCCGGGAGAGGGGGAGGAGGACCTCGAAGGCGAGGCCGGCCGTCACCATCCGACGGGCGGTCCCGGGCGACCCTGAACGGAGTCACGGCAGGCCCGACGACGCCGGGGTCGTCCTCCCGGAACTCGCCTGGAAGGAGCGCTCACCGGCGATGACCGAAGCGGCGATGGGTCTCGCCCAACGGCGGGATCGCCGGCGTCCGCCGGAGCCCGGGCTCGACCCGGCGCGGATCGAGGAGGGGTGAGACGGGAGATCGGGGAGCCAGGGGCCACCCGTCCGTCGAGCGCTCGCCCGGGGCATACTCGACGGAGGGGAAGAGCGGATGGAGGCGAGCCAGCGTGACGCGGCGGCGGACAGCAGCCCCGAGACACTGATCGAGCGCTTCCTTTTCGGCCGGCCTCGGACCACGGCCCGGGCCTACGCCGCCGACCTGGAGGACTTCGCCCGCTTCCATCAGACCTCGACCGAGGCGGCGGT
>JAJPKS010000230.1 GCA_021323605.1 Bacillota bacterium
ACCTTGTCGGTGGCCAGCACGGCCTGGGTGTCGCCGGACAGGGTCGGCATCCAGGCCAGCTTGTGCTGGGCCAGCAGCTCGCCGGTCACCACTGCCACCACCCCCGGCGAGGCCGCGGCCCGGGAGACGTCGATGGAGCGGATCCGGGCGTGGGCGTGGGGGCTGCGCAGAACGGCCATGTGCAGCATGCCCGGCAGCACGATGTCGTCCAGGTAGGTGCCGCGCCCGCGTACGAAGCGTGCGTCTTCCTTGCGCTTGTAGGACTCGCCGATGCCGCCGTGCGGCCGGACCTGGACGCTCATCCCGCACCTCCCGCGGCCGCCGGCTGGGCGGCCTCCCGCCGCAGCCGGGCCGCGTGCTGAATCGCCTTCACGATGTTGACGTAGCCGGTGCAGCGGCAGATGTTGCCGCTGATCGCCCAGCGGATCTCCTCTTCGCTCGGCTCGGGGTTGCGCTCCAGCAGCGCCGCCGCCACCAGCATCATGCCGGGCGTGCAGAAGCCGCACTGGAGGCCGTGCTCCTCGTGGAAGCCGACCTGGACCGGGTGCAGCTCCGCCCCCCTGGCCAGGCCCTCGACGGTGGTGATCTCCCGGCCGTCGGCCTGGACGGCGAGCAGGGTGCAGGACTTGACCGGCTCGCCGTCGAGCAGGACGGTGCAGGCGCCGCAGCTGCTGGTGTCGCAGCCCACGTGGGTCCCGGTGAGCCGGAGCTGGCTCCGGATGAAGTCGACCAGCAGCACCCGCGGCTCGACCTCCTGGCGGTGCTCCCTCCCGTTGACCCGCACCGTGACCTCGCTCATGATCCGACCTCCCCGAGTCGTTGCCGCAGCGTGCGCAGGCCGCGCTGGACGAAGACCCGGACCACGTCTCGCTTGTAGGCGGCGCTGCCCCGGATGTCGTCGCGGGGGTCGGCCGCCCCGGCCGCGAGCCGGGCCGCCTCGACGATGGCCGCGTCGTCCAGTTCGCTGCCGGCCAGCGAGTCCTCCGCCGCCTGCGCCCGCAGGTTGGTGGGAGCGACCGCGGTCAGGCCGATGCCGGCCCGTCGCACCCGCCCCCCGTCCATCTCGACCTGGAGGGCGACGCCCACGGTGGCGAAGTCCCCGACCTTCCGCTCCAGCTTCAGGTAGGTGCCCGCTGCCGGCCCGGCCGGGACGGGGAAGCGGATCTCGGTCAGCACCTCGTCGGCGGCCAGGGCGGTGGTGAAGGGGCCCTGGAAGAACGCCGACGCCTCCACCGTTCGCTCGCCCCGGGGGGAGCGCAGGACGAGCCCGGCTCCGAGCGCGATCGCCACCGAGCCCCAGTCGCCGGCCGGATCGGCGTGACAGAGAGAGCCCCCGATCGTGCCCAGGTTGCGGACCAGCGGGTCGGAGATCTGGGGCGCGGCCTCCTGCAGGATCTCGAGGCCGGCGGGCAGGGAGGCCCGCTCCACGTCCACGTGGCGGGTGCGCGCGCCCACCACCAGGGTGCCGTCGGCCCTCGCCATCCCCTGCAGCCCCGGCACCCGGCCGATGTCCACCAGCAGGGAGGGCGAGGCCAGGCGGAGCTTCAGGAGGGGGATCAGGCTCTGGCCACCGGCCAGCACCTTGTCCTCCTCCCCGTGCTCCCGGAGCAGCTCCAGGACCTCGTCGAGCGAGGTCGGGGCACGATAGTCGAACGCGCCTGGGAACATGACTCACCTCCGGGGACGTGATGGCGCGCCGGGGGAGATCCCGCCTCCGGCCAGGACACGTTCCTGTCTTCGAGGATCCAACCGTGCACCTGGCCGCCAGCTCGGGCTCACCCTGCCTACCCGGCCGAAGACGGACATGCCTTTGTCCTCACACAGCATACGACGGACACCGTCGATCGGCGACGACGTGTCGCGACGCGTTCGGTCCTGTGTCCGTGCGCACATATGTGCACTCTGCACATCATCGCGAGCGAGCAAGGTGGACACCTGGTTTGATCTCGCAGGCGATGAAAGGCTTTGGCGCCGCATCGCTCCCGGGTCGCGACGCCACCGCCCGGTCCCGAGCCGGCCTCGCCCCGGGTCCCGACCGCGCTTCGGCGGCCGGCGGGGAGCCACTGCGGCCGGTCGGGCGTGGCCGACCCGGACGTGCGGCCCGCCCGACCGGCCAGTCCGGCCGTTCAGAGCGCCAGGTGCAGACGGAGCGCGTCGTCGAGCCGGCGAAGGCTCGCCGCCGGCACGGCCCCGATGCGACCCGCGAGGCGCTCGACCGCGACCGTCCGTACCCGTTCGGCCTGCGCCTTCGAATCGCGTGGAAGCCCACACTCGGCCGCCTTCAACAGCGTCTGGAAGGGGAGGACGCGATCGGTGTTGGAGGTGATCGGCACCACCGTCACCAGGCCCGTACCTCTTCGCTCGGCGGCCCGGTTGGCGGCGTCATTGCTCACCACCACCGCCGGCCTCCTCTTGTTGACCTCAGATCCCCTCACCGGCTCGAAGTCCACCCAGTAGATGTCACCGCGGCGCATCGCCGATGCCGTCGGCCATGGCCCTGTCCCACAGAGTCGCGTCCTCGCCGCCCTCCCACTCGTGCCAGGCCATCGCGTACGCGTCCTCGAGCCCCGCGGTGCGAAGCAGGCCGATGGCTTCGTGGACCACGGCGGACCTCGACGGCATCCCGAACCTGCGCGCGTACTCGTCGAGAAACGTGACATCGTCGCCGGGCAGGCTCACACTGATCTTCACACCATCATACTACTCAATTTGCCACTCAATTTGCCACCAGGTCCCCGGGCACCCCCGGGAGCGATCGGCCGCAGCGGCGGGACCGGGCCAAATCGAGCGCGCGTTCCACGTCCTGGTCGCGTGGCCCGCGGACGCCCACGCCGGTGGGGCGCATCGCCGACCGCCGCGAGCTCAGGACGACCGCCCCACCCGCTCCCGGAGCAGCCCGGCCAGCTCGGTGGCGTTGACGACGGCGTAGTTGGCGAAACAGTTGTTCATGACCACGTGGGTCCGCCGGACCTTCGCGGCCACGGCCAGGATGGCGGGCGCCCAGTCGGCCAGCTGGTCGGGATCGTAGAGGTAGCGGAAGCGTTCGGCGGAGGCGACGTCGGGACGCTCCCAGGCGTCGGCACGGCGGCCGTGGAAGCGGAACACGGCCAGCTCGGGCGAGGTGGCGGCGACCACCGGAGGCACCGAGCTGCGGAGACCCTGGGGCTCGTCCACGACCACGTAGGGGAGCGAGTGCTCCTCCAGGAAACGGAGCGTGCGCTCGGCGTTCTTCTGGTTGAACCAGGAGCCGTGGCGGAACTCGACCGCGACCGAAAGGCCGCCCAGCCGCTCCCGCGACTCCAGGATCTGCTCCCGGGCCTGGTGGGAGGGGAAGACCCAGCGTGGGTACTGGAGGAGGACGACCCCCAGCTTGCCGCTCTCGCGCAGCGGCTCGATGCCGCGCCGGAAGGTCGACCAGACCTCGTCGAGCACGGCCGGGGGCAGGTCGCGCGCGTACAGGCGGGGACGCTGCGCCAGCTCCGGTGGCAGTTCCTCCCGGATCGGCGGGGGCAGCCGTTTCGGTTCCGAGGGCTGGCCGGTCATCAGGGCGTGGGCCTTGAGATCGAAGACGAATCCGGGCGGGGTTCGCTCCACCCAGCGTTGGGCCGTCTCCGCCCGGGGCAGGGCGTAGTAGGTGGCGTCGACCTCGACCAGCGGGAAGCGATCGGCGTAGTGGCGGAGCCGCTCCTCGGCGCCGGTCACCCCCCGCGGGTAGAAGATCCCGGGACGGGTCATGGTGGGGTCGGTCCAGGAGGCGACGCCGACCCGGATCTCGCCCTCGGGCAGGTGGATGGGGGGGCCGGCACCCAGGGCCTCCACCCGGCCCGCCGCCTTCGCCCAGCCGGGATCGTGGGCCGCGTCCGCCGCGGCGGTCATGGTTCGACGCTAGCAGGCCGGCGACGTACGGATCACGATCGATACCCGGCACCGTCTCGCCCTTGGTGGGAGCGTACCCTGGGGTCGTGCAGGTGGAGGAGCCACAGCCTTTCGGATCGATGGAGCCGGCGATCGAGGGCGGGGACCCGGCCTGCTGGCTGCACCTGGTCTGCCCGGAGTGCGGTCGGCTCGATCCCGACCCCGAGCGGCGGGTCTGTCGGGCCTGCGGCGCCGAGCTGCCCGATCCGGAGGAGTCCTGAGCCCGGCCTCGAGCGGCTCTGCGGCACGGGCGCCGCGATCGACCGGACGGCCGTTCGGCGGCCGGCTTAGCATTCGGTACGTGAGCCGCCAGAGCGACGCCACCGTCCCCTCCGGAGGTCGGGCGTGATCGTCCTGGACGCGGAGCCGATCGGGTTTCCCTTCGATCCCAGCGTGTACCTGGGGCTGATGGCCCTGGCGGTCGCCTACGCGGCCCTGGCCAGGGGCGAGCGCGTGCGCTGGCGGGAGGCCGGCGCCTTCGGCCTGGGCCTGATCGTGATCTGGGGGGCGCTGGAGACGCCCCTGGACCCGCTCGGGGACACCTACCTTCAGAGCGCCCACATGCTCCAGCACATGCTGCTGATGGTGGTGGCGCCGCCGCTGCTGCTGGCCGGGCTGAGCCCGGCCATGGCCGGGCGGCTGCTCGGCCGGGTGCCAGGGCTGGGCCGGCTCAGCGAGCCGGTGCCGGCCCAGGTCGTCTACGCGCTGGTGGTGGTGGCCTGGCACCTGCCCCCGGCCTACGACCTGGGCCTCGAGAACGGCGCCGTCCACATCCTCGAGCACCTGACCTTCCTCGCCGCCGGGGTGCTGTACTGGTGGCCGGTGGTGGGGGCCACCTCGAGCCAGGCCCGCTGGCGTCTCGGCGATCCCCAGAAGATCGTCTACCTGTTCATCGGCATGATGCCGATGATGCTGGTCTCGCTCTCGCTCCAGTTCTCCCGCCAGCTCTTCTACGCCCCCTACGCGGACGCGCCGCGGGTGGTCTCGGGCATCGGTCCCGTGCTCGACCAGACCATCGCCGGGATCGTGATGATGACCATGGACATGGCCAGTTCCGCCTGGGCGCTGCTGGTGATTTTCTACCGCTGGATGCAGGAGGGGTTGCGCCAGGACCTCCAGGGCCGCGGTCGGGAAGAGGAGGTGGGCTCGCTGCCGGGCACCCCGGCCCGGCGCTGAGCGAGCCCACCGGCTCAGGCCGGCGGCTCGCGGTACGGATCCGGACGTTCCTCGGGAAGGAGCCAGGGGAGCGCCTCGGACATGGGCTTGACCAGCGTCCGGTACTCCTCGTGGCTGAGCCAGTCCCGGCCCATCAACGCCAGGGCCGCGCGCCGCGCCGCCTCGGCGGCGGTCCGGCCCGTGGCCGGATCCTCGGCCCGCCACTCCTGGCCGTGCGTGATCTGGCGCAGCTCCTCCTCGGCCGTTTCCAGGGCCGGCAGCAGGCCGGCGGAGCGGATCGCCGTTTCCGCCCTGGCGCAGGCGTGGTCGCAGGCGTCGAGCTCGGACCGAGCGTAGCGGCGCCAGCCCCAGGCCACCCGCTCGATCCCGCTCGGCCCCAGGACGCGTGCGTCGGCGAGGAGCCGCTGGATGCCGTCGGAGTGACGGGAAGCGTTGCTCGTCGAGGGTTCCATGTGGGCACCTCCTGGCGGACCGTCATCCGGCCCCAGGTTCCATGGTGCTGGTTCTCGCCCGCGGACGCAGCGTCGCGCTTCGCGTCTCCCTCACTCCCAGCGGAAGGTGACGGAGGCCAGGCCCGCGCCCAGGACCGCCCACGCCGCCAGCTCGGCCAGGTCGCGGGTTGGCAGCCCGCCCTCCCCGAGGGCGGCGCGGAGGCCGTCGGTGAGGGCGGTGATGGGCAGCAGCCCGGCCGGTCCCTGGACGGCGGCGGGCAGGTCGGAGACGGGGAAGACCACCCCTCCCACCACCAGCAGCACCAGGTACACGAGGTTCGCCGCCGCCAGGGTGGCCTCCGCCCGCAGCAGACCGGCGAGGAGGAGCCCGAGGCCGCTGAAGGCCGCGGTGCCGAGGAGGACCAGGAGCAACGCCGCCGCCACCGAGCCGTGGAGCCGCCATCCCAGCCCCAGGGCCACGAGAGCGAGGACCACGACCTGGATCGCCTCCACCCCGAGCATGGCCGTGGTCTTGCCCAGGATCAGGCCGGAGCGGCCCAGGGGCGTCGCCCCCAGACGCTTCAGCACGCCGTACCGCCGGTCGAAGCCGGTGGCGATGGCCTGCCCGGTGAAGGCCGTGGACATGACCGCCAGCCCGATCACGCCCGGCAGGAGGAAGGCCACCCGATCGCGGACCCCCAGCACCGGGGCGAGGGAGAAGAAGACCAGGATGAGGGTCGGGATGGCCAGGGTGAGCAGGAGCTGCTCGCCGTTGCGCAGCTGGAGGCGGAGCTCCATGGCCGCCTGCACGGCCACCCGCCGCAGCGCCGGCGCCGCCCCGGGAGCGGGCGCGAAGGTTCCTCGACCCTCCATCAGGGCCGCAGCTCCCGGCCGGTCAGCTCCAGGAACACGTCCTCCAGGGAACGGCTCTCGACCCGCAGCTCGCCGGGCAGGATGCCCCGGGCGGCGCACCACGTCGCCACCCCGGCGACCACCTCGGGCCCGATCTCCCCCTCGACCGTGTAGCGCCCCGGCGACACCTCACGCGCCACGTGTCCCGGGGGCAGCGCCGCCAAGAGCCCGGCCAGGTCTAGCCCGGGCCGGGCCCGGAACTCCAGGCGCCGCCGCTCGCCGGCGTCGGTCAGCTCGGCCGGCGTGCCCCGCGCCACCACCCGTCCGCGGTCGATGATCACCACCTGGTCGGCGAGACGCTCCGCCTCCTCCATGTAGTGGGTGGTGAGCACGACCGTGACCCCGTCCCGACGCAGCTCCGAGATCAGCTCCCAGGTGGCCTGGCGCGCCTGGGGATCGAGCCCGGTGGTGGGCTCGTCGAGGAAGACCATCGCCGGCCGGCCGACGATGGCCAGGGCGAGGGCGAGCCGCTGCCGTTGCCCACCGGATAGGCGACGGCAGGGGACGCCCGCCACCTCGAGCAGACCCAGCCGGCGCAGCAACGCCTCCGGGTCCAGCGGGTTGGCGTAGTAGGCGGCAACCAGCCGCAGCATCTCCCGCGGGCGAGCGGCGGGGTAGATCCCGCCCTGCTGCAGCATGACCCCGATCAGGGGCCTCAGCCGGCGCCCCTCGCGCCTCGGGTCGAGGCCCAGCACCCGCACCCGGCCCTTGTCCTGCCGGCGGAACCCCTCGCAGGTCTCCACCAGGGTGGTCTTGCCGGCCCCGTTCGGTCCCAGGATCGCGGTCACCGTGCCCAGCTCGGCCGCCAGGGAGATGCCGTCGACGGCCGTCCTGGCCCCGTACCGCTTCACCAGGCCCGTCACCTCCAGCGCCGTACCGGCCATGCTGGCCAGTGTAGGAGAGCCGTGGAGAGGAGGTCGGGGCCTCCCTGACCACCGGACCGCCTCGGCCCACCAGGAGGTCGAGGAGGATGGGAAGCCGGGGCGCCACCCGCCCCGAAGGTCCAGGGCCACTCCCGCCCACCTCGCTCGGGGCGGGCGAGGAGGTTGCCCTCCTCGCACCTCCACCGAGCATGGCTGCGGGGGGGAGATCAAGATGATGGAAAGCGCGGCCTCAGCCGCTGGTCACTCGTTTGGGCTCGCCGTGTAAACAGTCTACCATCGAGGACGTCTGCAGGGTACGTCAAGGGCCAGGCCGGGCGCATCGTCAAAATTGACGATGGGCGGGGCCTATGACCGTACCTTGCGGGGATCGCCCGGAGGTCCGGGCTGAGGGCCGAAGCCGAAGTCCCGGGCCAGGGCCACCGCCGCCAACTGGGAGTTGACGCCGAACTTGGCCAGGAGCGAGCGGATGTGCGTCCGCACCGTGGCCTCGGAGATGCCCCGGGCCCTGGAGATGCCCTTCGCCGCCCGGCCCGCCATCAGGTCCACGAGCACCTGCTCCTCTCTGGGGGTGAGCCTGATCCCGTGTCGGGAGCGGACCAGCGCCTGTTCGAGCCCGGGTCCGGCCAGGGCCCCGATCACGGTCAGCAGGCGGAGGTGCTCGGGCGTCCAGGTGGCGTGGCGGTAGCTGCGGGCCGAGATCACGCCCACCCGACGGTGCCCGACCGTCAGCGCCGTGGCGATCCCGCTCTTCAGGCCCTGGGAGACGGCGGTCGCAACCGCGTAGGCGGAACTCGGGTAGTCGTGGATCACGAGCGGACGATCGGCCTGGAAGGCGGCGCCGGTGGCGCCCTCGCCGGGGGCGAAGCACCGGATCGCCTTCGGGTCCCAGGCCGGGTCGTTGTGGGCGACCGGTGCCAGGTGGCCGCCGTCCTCGTGCCAGAGGAAGAGCGAGCCGGCATCGGCGCCGAGGAGGTCGCGGGCCAGGTCCACGGTCAGGAAGGCGAGGTGCTCCAGGCTCGTGGGCCGGGCGGCGGCCAGGGCGAGCTCGCCCAGAGCCCCGACGACCTCCTGCGGAGGAGCCAGCGCGGCGACCGGAGGAGTCTGGACGCCGTCGCCCCCCGCGCCGGCCCCGGGTTGCGCCCGGGCCCCGGCGGGTCGCGCCGCCTGTCCCTCTCGTCCGGCCAGGGCCTCGACCCCACGTCCGGATCGGTGCGTCCGGCCGCCCCACCTCGCCGGCGCGGCTGTGCCCGTCCGGTGATCCCTCACTCACGATCCTCCACCAGCCCCTCCAGCCACGATCAGCATAGCCCGCGAGATCCGCCGCCGGGCGGCCCGTGCTCGGCGGAGCCGCCCGGTCGCCGCGATGGGCACGCTCGGCGGAGAGCGGCCCGGGTGGTGGGCCGGCTCCGGCGGGCCGTGCTGAGACAGCCGGCGTCAGGTTCGGGAGGTATCGACCTGGCGCTGCCGCGGCGACATCTCGGTCGCACCGACACGGTGGCGGCCGCCATCGAGCGTACCGGCGCCGGCCGGGGACCGACGCGGCCGCGGGCGCTGGCCGCCGCCTGACCGGCCCGGGCTCGAACCGGGGATGAGGCGGTCCGGCTTCGGGTCGGGGCCGCCGGGGAAGGTGTGGGCCCCGGCCGACTATGATCTGGCCTCGCCGTGGACGACGATGCCCTCAACCATCCCCAGCGGCGGGCCGCCACCCACACCGGCGGCCCCCTCCTGGTCCTGGCCGGAGCGGGGAGCGGGAAGACCCG
>JAJPKS010000190.1 GCA_021323605.1 Bacillota bacterium
AGCCCGGCAGCCCCATCTACGGCATGCCCATCCTGAACGTCGACCAGGCCCAGCACATCGTCTTCCTCAAGCGGTCGATGCGGCCCGGCTTCGCCGGCATCGACAACGAGCTGCTCTACGACCCGAAGACGGTCATGCTCTTCGGCGACGCCAAGGACTCGCTGACCCGGCTGGTGGCGGCGGTCAAGGCGGCCTGACCCGCCCAAGACGGTCGCCGGCTCGAAGCGCGGTCTCGTCCTTTTACGCCCGGGCCGGCGATCCGGGCTCGGCCCGTCCGGCGGGAACGTCCTGTGGGCTCCTCCGCGGGCGCCTTGCTGTCGAGCCCTGGAATGGGCGAGGGGGAGGGGTCACCGGCCGGTCCTCCCCCCACCCGCTCAGCCGGTGCCCAGCTGGACCTGGAGGTAGATGTACGCGTTCGGGTCGGACTGGAAGAGCTGATCGAGCTGGTCGCTGTTCGCCCAGCAGGAGACGGTCGCCGTCTCCCCGCCGTCGGTCTGGGGCAGCGGCGCCGTACAGCTCGCGTAGACGGTCTGGTAGCCCCTGTCGGTGATGTTGAAGGTGACCACCCCGTTGCCGGGGCCGCCACTGTTGCGGAAGGTCCCGCCTGCCTCGCAACCCCGCGAGATCGAGCACTTCCCTCCGTTGAGGATCTGGGCGCTGACCGTGTGCCAGCTCGCCGAGCCGGTGATCGTGGGTGCGGTCGAGGGGAAGGGCGTCGATGGGATGGTCGGCGAGGGCTGGACCTGGGCCGGGGCCGTCGCCGGCGGCTGGGTCGGAGCCTGGCTCGGCAGCTGGGTGAACCGGCTCGACTGGGTGCCGGCCGGGGTCGAGGATGGACTGCCGAACACGTGGCCGATGCCGAGGCCCACGAGGAACAGGACGAGGAGACCGGCCACGCCCAGGGCGAAGCGACGCGTCCAGCTCGGTTGGGGCGGCGCCGCCGGCTGGTAGCCCGGGTAGGAGAAGCCCCCGGGCAGGTCCGGGGCGCCGGGGCCGCCCGGCCCCGACGGGCCGGCTCCGGGAGTGGGGTGCTGCCCCCCCGCGGCGGAGGCATACGGGGGCTGGACGGTCCCCCGCGCCGGGGATGGCGGGGACGTCCGGGTCCCGGTGGCCGCCTGGCCCGAGTAGGGCACGAAGCGGGGCGGTGGCGGCGGCGGTGGCGGCGGGGGCTCGGTCGGCGCCTGTGCCTGCCAGGTGGGATGGTCCTCCTGGCGGGGATAGGACGGCCCCTGGGGCGGCTGGGGCACGTAACCGCCGTTCGCAGGCTCCTCGGCGGCCTCGCCGGCGTACGACTGGTAGTCGCCCGGCGGCTCGGCTGCGTATCCCTGCCCGTACGCGTCCGGATACGCCTCAGGTTGGGTCGGATACTGGTCGGGACCGTAGCCCGGCTCGGATGGTTGGCCGTAGGCGTCCTGCGTGGGCTGGTAGTACCCCTGGTCCTCCGCTCCGTAGTAGCCGTGCCCCTCCTGCCCGCCGGGGGGCTGGTCGTCCGGATATCCCTGCTCCGTCTGGTAGTGCGGTGCGTAGCCCGATGCTTCGTAGCCCGATGCGTAGTGTTGATCGTGCTGCTGGTAGTGCTGCTCGCCGGCGGCCTGATCGTAGTCTTGCTCGACCGCCGGGTCGTACGGCTGCTCGGCCGGGGCCTGGTACTCCTGGTCGGCGAATCCGGGCTCGTCGGCCCGTGCCGGGTCCGCCCCCTGATACCGTCCCTCACCTCGGGCCGGGGCCGCGCCGGTGCCGCCCGCCTCCACGTTGCGGACGACCATCGATCGCTGGAGCCGGCCGCAGACCGGGCAGTAGATGGTGTCCGGATCCAGCTCCGCCCCACACTTGAAGCAGTAGGGCTTCATCTGGCTCATGGTGTTGCAGCCTACCCCAAAGGGGGGTGGCGGCGGCCGGCCGGTCAGCGCCCGGCCGGCGGGCACAGAGAGCGGTAGGTTCCGAAGAGCCTCACCTCGTGGGTGGTGGCCTCGAGTTCGCACAGGGCCGCCTCGGCCGCCTCCGGGTCCGCGACCTGGAAATCCAGGAAGAAGCGATACTCGAAGGGCTTGCCGGGGATGGGCCGCGATTCCAGCCGGGTGAGGTTCACGCCCCGGGCCGAAAAGCACTGAAGGGCCGCCACCAGGCTGCCGGGGACGTGGGCCGCCACGAAGCACAGCGAGCACTTGCTCCCCGGTGTCGCTCCGGCTGGTCGCTCCGGGGCCCCTCGCTGGACGATCACGAAGCGGGTCTGGTTGGCGTCGTCGTCCTGGATACCGGTGGCGAGGATCTCCAGACCGTAGCGCCGGGCGGCGGCCGCGCTGGCGACGGCGGCCAGGCCGGGCTCGGGACGCTCGGCCAGGTACCGGGCCGCCCCGGCCGTGTCGTGGTAAGGGATGGGCTCGATCCCGCGTGCCTCCAGGTAGCGCCGGGTCTGCGCCAGCGCCTGCGGATGCGAGATGGCCCGGCGGATGGGGGCGCCGGAGATGCCCAGCAAGCAGTGCTGGATCGGGTGGACGTGCTCCCCGATCAGGCGCAGGCCCGGTCGCTCCCAGAGCAGGTCGTTGACCTCCTGGACGATGCCGCCGAGGGTGTTCTCCACCGGCAGCACGTCGAGGTCGACCTCCCCCGAGAGCAGCGCCTCGAAGGCCATGGCGAAGCTGCGCTGGCCGATCGGGTCGGCGTCCGGATAGAGGGTGAGCAGGGCCTCCTCCGAGTAGGCGCCCGGCTCACCCTGGTATCCGACCCGAAGGCGAGCCCGGGTGGAGACGCCGCCGGTCGTGTCCAGGAGCGTGCTTCGCCTGCGGACCACGACCGGATGTCCTAGTCGTCCTCGGTCCGGGGCTGGAGCCAGGGCATCATCCGGCGCAGGCGCTCGCCGACCACCTCCAGCTCGTGCCCGGCGTGCTCCTCGCGCATGCGCAGGAAGGCCTCGCGACCGCGGGCGTTCTCGTCGATCCACCGCTCGGCGAAGCTGCCGTCCTGGATCTCCTTCAGCACCTGCTTCATCGAGGCCCGGACGTGGTCGTCGATGATGCGAGGCCCGGAC
>JAJPKS010000428.1 GCA_021323605.1 Bacillota bacterium
CCGCGCCCTCTTCACCGGCGACCTGATCCTGGGCAGGGGCAGCTCCATGGTGGCCTACCCGGATGGCGACGTGGCCGCCTACCTGCGCTCCCTGGAGCGGGTGGCCGAGCTCGTGCCCAGAATGCTGTTCCCCGGCCACTGGGACCCGATCACGGAGGGGGCGCCGGCCCGGATCGAGGAGTACCGGCGCCACCGCTTGGAGCGCGAGCGACAGCTCCTCGAAGTGCTGGCCGCAGGCCCCGGCAGCGTCCAGGAGCTGACCGAACGCGTCTACGGTTCGGAGCTGGCCAACGTGGAGGGGCGCTCACAACTGCTGCGGGCGGCCGAGATGACGCTGCGCGCGCACCTGCACAAGCTGCTCGATGAGGGGCGGGTGGAGGAGTGCGAGGGCCGCTTCGAGCTGACCGGCTGACCGCCTCGGCCCGGGCACGGGCGTGGGTATGGTTGGCGCATGGCGATCGACGCCCCGCCCCTTCCGCCCCTCTCGGCGCTCTCCCTGGACGAGCTCCGGGGGTGGATGACCGTCCGCGGCCATCCTTCCTATCGGGCCCGCCAGGTGTGGAGGCACCTGGCCAGGGGCGCGGCCTTCGAGGAGATGTCGGACCTTCCCCTCGAGCTGCGCTCCCAGCTGGCCGCGTCCTTCCGGCCCCGCTCCCTGGTCGAGGTGGCACGGGTGGAGGCGGACGGCGGCGCCACCACCAAGCTGCTCTACCGGCTGGACGGCGAGGCCACGGTGGAGTCGGTCATCATGCGCTATCCGCGCCGGACCAGCCTCTGCATCTCCTCCCAGGTGGGCTGCCCGATCCGCTGCCCCTTCTGCGCCACCGGCCAGGGGCCCTTCGGGCGCAATCTGCGCCCGGAGGAGATCGTGGACCAGGCCTTCGATGCCGCCCGGCGCCTGGCCGCCGAGGGGCGGCGCCTCTCGCACGTGGTCTTCATGGGCATGGGAGAGCCGCTGGCCAACTACGAGGCCGTGCTCCGGGCGGTGCGGCGGCTGGTCGATCCATTGGGACCTGGCATCAGTCCCCGGCGGATCACGGTCTCCACCTCGGGCCTGGTGCCCCGGATCCGACGCCTGGCCGGCGAGGGCCTGCCGCTGACCCTGGCGGTCTCCCTCCACGCGGCCCGGGACGAGCTCCGCGACGTGCTGGTGCCCATCAACCGGCGCTACCCTCTTCGGGAGCTGGTCGCGGCCGCGGACGCCTTCGCCGAGCGGACCGGGCGCCGGGTCAGCTACGAGTGGGTGCTGCTGGCCGGGGTCAACGACACCGAGCGGGACGCCGAGGAACTCGGCCGGCTGCTGCGCGGGCGCCTGGCCCACGTGAACCTGATCCCGTTCAATCCGGTCCCGGACGCTCCCTTCCGGGAGCCCGCTCCCCGGGAGGTCCGACGCTTCACCGCCCGGCTCCGCGCCCGGGGCCTGGAGGTGACCGTGCGCGACACCCGCGGGCGTGAAGGAGAGGCCGCCTGCGGCCAGCTCCGGGCCCGGACGCTCGTCGACGGGGACGAGGCCAGGGGACTTCCGATGCGGTCGGAGGTCGCCCATACTCGATGACATGACCGTCGCCGAACGGGCCGAGGTCGACTTCGGCCTCTTCGGTCCGGGCTCGATGGCCTGGCGGCTGCACCGGGAGCCGGCGCTGCTGGTCGGGGGGCTGCGTGCCCTCATGGTCCAGGCCCTCCACCCCCTGGCCATCGCCGCGGTCGCCGACCATAGCGACTACCGGTCCGACGTCTGGGGACGGTACGCGCGGACCACCAACTACGTGACCACCACGATCTTCGGCACCACCCGCCAGGCGCAGGCGCTGGGCGCGCGGGTGCGGGAGATCCACCGACCCATCCGGGGCGTGGACCGGGTCACGGGGAGGCCGTACGCGGCCGACGATCCCGTGCTCCTGCTCTGGATCCACACCACGCTGGTGGACTCCTTCCTTGCCGCCTACCGTCGCTTCGTAGGGCCGCTGGACCCGGACGACGCCGATCGCTACGTGGCCGAGATGGTGCGGCAGGCGGAGCTGGTCGGCCTGTGCGCCGAGCAGGTGCCATCCGACGAACGGGCGAACCGGGCCTTCATCGACGGCTGCCGCCCCGAGCTCCGGTTGACGGAGGCCGCGGTCGAGGCGGCGCAGACGGTGCTACGGCCGCCCCTGCCGCTGTGGCGGCGGCCGCTCTGGACGGTGCTCGGCCAGGCCGCGATCTCGATCATGCCCGAAGACGCCCTGGCCCTGTACGGGATGCGCCGCCACCCCGCCGCCGAGGCAGCGGTGCGGCCTCTGGTCCGGGTCGGGACGCAGCTGGCCCGCCGGTTCCTTTCTCCACCGCCGGTGATCGTGGCCGCGGCCCGGCGCGCCCGGGCGGCCGGCCGCTCCTTCCCCTGAGCCGCGGGCCGATCGGGCTCAGCCGGCCTGGGGCCGCCGCGCCGGTCGCTCGGGGGGCGACCCGGCGGCCGAGGGACGGGATCGGAAGGCGAGGACCTCCTCGCTCACCAGGAACCCGGCCAGGATCAGGAGCACGCCCAGCAGCTGGCCCAGATAGAGCGCCCAGGTGATGCCGAAGCGATCCAGTCCGCTGGTGACGCTGGGGACGAAGCCTCCGACCGCGATCAGGATGGTGGCCGGCACCCGGGACTCGAGCCGGCCGGCGAGCAGGTCGGCGGCGGCTCGGGGCAGGGCCAGGAGCACGTTGACGGTGGTGGCCAGGGCCCGGTACAGGCCGCCCAGGACGGGGACGGGAAGGTGTCCGCCCAGCGCCTGGCGCCTGGGCAGATAGGCGTACGCGGAGTAGAGAGCACCGCCGACCAGGCTGAAGGCGCCGGCGATGTTGAAGGGGCCGGGCAGGATCTGGAGGTAGGGGGGCATGGCGCTCGCCACCGGGACGCCGGTGGCGGGGTCGAGGGCGTAGCCGGGGTGGGCGATGGGGGCGACGACGGTGAGCGCGGCGACGATCAGCGAGGCCACGCCCAGGATGGCCATGGCGACGTGGGCGGCGAGGACGGGGGAGACGGCCGTGGCCTCGATCACGG
Source organism: Bacillota bacterium (assembly GCA_021323605.1). Lineage (GTDB taxonomy): Bacteria > Chloroflexota > Dormibacteria > Dormibacterales > Dormibacteraceae > CADDZO01. The sequence goes on from JAJPKS010000428.1 coordinate 3,026, forward strand.
CCGCGCCTGCCAGCACCGCCACCACCATCACCAGCACCACGTGGCGCCAGGCGGCGGGCTCGCCCTGCCGGATCAGCTCCAACTGGCTCAGCCAGGCGAAGAGGCCGCCGAGCGCGATCAGGGCCCCAACGAAGTAGCCGAACCGGGTGCGGGCGAGGAGGTAGAGGGTCCCGGTGCCCAGGTACGCGGCCACGTAGACGGCGCCGAAGAGGAACCAGGCCCGGTAGTAGAGCGCGTTCCAGCCCAGGGCCGAGCCCAGGGCCTCGGCCAGGGTGCTCAGCCCGTACCAGAGGAGGCCGAGCGACCACACCAGCTGGAAGGCCCGCCGGCGGCGCCGCCACTGCTCGAACACCAGCCCGGCGAAGCCGAAAGAGACCACCGCCGAGGCCAGGGGCAGGACGACGTTCATCGATGCGAACCTGCTCGCCAGGGGCGGGCGCCGGCCGCGCGGCCCATGGCCCGGGGCGACGGGCGGAACGGCGGCGACATCGTGGAGAACCATACCAGCGCGCACCCGGCCGACCGGTCCGGCTGCGGCGCTCTTCACGGCCGTGGCCGACCTGCGCGCGCCTGCCCGG
>JAJPKS010000332.1 GCA_021323605.1 Bacillota bacterium
ACCATCGCCGGGAGCACGCGGGTGGAGATCACCCTCACCGGGCGCAGCGACCACTCGGGGGCCACCCCGATGGGGCTCCGCCGCGACGCCCTGGTGGCCGCGGCCGAGGTCGTCGCCCACGTCGAGCGCGCCGCCCGACGGAGCCGGAGCGCGGTGGCCACGGTCGGGCGCCTGGAGGTGTGGCCGAACGTGGTCACCATCATCCCCGGCCTGGTCCGCTTCACGCTCGACGTCCGTGACATCGACCCGCTGCGCCAGCGCGAGCTGGTGGACGACGTCCTGGAGCAGGCGAGCCGCGTCGCCAGCCGCCGCGGGCTGGGCGTGGCCGTGCGCCCGCTGCACGACCAATCGCCCTTCGTCCTCCACTACCGGGTGCGGGAGCAACTCGCCCGAGCCGCGGCCGAGGTGGGGGCGGGCTACCGCGTGATGACGAGCGGGGCCGGGCACGACGCCGGCTACGTGAGCGCCGTGGCCCCGACGGGGATGCTCTTCGTACCCAGTCGGGACGGCATCAGCCACTCGCGGGACGAGTGGAGCGACGTCGAGGACATCGCCCTGGGGGCCATGGTCCTGGCCCGGGCGCTGCACCGCCTGGATCGGACGCCGGAGGCGGAAGCATGACCATCGCCCGGCCGGCGGGGGTGACCTTCCGCCCTCTGGGGAGGGATCATGCAGGCCCGGTCGCCGACCGTACCCGGGTCGTGGTCGAGGTCGCCCGCGTCGCCTCCGAGTACCGGCGCCTCCGCTTCGAGGCGTGGCCGGAGCTGGCGGGCTGCCGGCCAGGGCAGTTCGTGATGCTCCGCCCCCTGGCGGCGCGCCTGATCCGCCGGCCCTTCACCGTCTTCGACGCGGACCCCGATCGCGGCCAGGCCGAGGTCGTGTTCCGCGTCACCGGCGAGGGCACCGCCCGCCTGGCCGGGCTGCGGCCGGGCGACCGCCTGTCCGTGCTCGGCCCCCTGGGCAACGGGTTCCGCCTCGACCCGGTCCGGCACAGGGCGGTGGTCGTGGGCCGGGGGGTGGGCATGGCGTCGCTTCACCGTCTGGCCCGGCACTGTCTCGCCCTGGGTATGCCCACTCGGGTCCTGATCAGCGCGCGCCGCCCCGGCCTCTGGCTCGCCGCGGACGCGCTCCGGGAAGCCGGAGCCGAGGTGTTCGCGGTCGACGACGTCTCCGGCACCAGCCGGGTGGAGATCGTGGAGCGGCTCCTTGAGCCGACCTTCGCCCGGCCCGGGAGCCAGTGTTTCGTTTGCGGGTCGAGCCGCCTGATCCGGCTGGCGGCGCGTCTCGGCGCCCGCTGGCGGGTCCCCGTCCAGGTGGCGCTCGAGGCCCCCATGGCCTGTGGCATCGGGACCTGCCACGCCTGCCCGGTCAGGCCCGGCCCGGAGACGGAGGGGCACCTGGTGTGCGTCGACGGGCCCGTCTTCGCAGCCGGAGGAGACCTCGTTGCCTGACCTCACCGTCGATCTCGGCTTCGCCCGTCTACGCAATCCGCTGATCGGGGCCTCGGGGGTGTTCGGGGTGGAGACGGGGCGGGCGCTCGATCTCTCCTGCCTGGGCGCGGTGGTGACCAAGACCCAGTTCGTGGGGAAGCGACCCGGCAACCCCCTGCCGCGCATCGCCGAGACGCCGGCCGGCGCCCTCAACTCGGTCGGCATCCCCTGCCTGGGCGCGGAGCACTTCATCGGCACGGAGTGGCCGCTCTGGCGCCGGGTCGGATGCCCCGTGATCGTCAGCGTCGGCGGTGAGACGGAGGGCGACTACCTGGAGATGGTGGAGCGTCTGGAGGAGGTCGACGGCATCGCCGCCCTGGAGCTGAACGTCTCCTGCCCCAACCAGGAGGCGGGAGGAATGGAGTTGGGGGCCGATCCCCGCTCCGTGGAGCGGTTGGTGCGACGAGTGACAGGGCGAACGACACGGCCGGTGATCGCCAAGCTGACGCCCAACGTGACCAGCGTGGGCGAGGTCGCGCGGGCGGCCGAGGCGGGCGGCGCCGCGGCGCTGTGCGCGATCAACACGGTGCCGGGGATGTCGCTCGACGTGCGACGACGCACTTCCCGGCTAGGGAGCCTGCGGGGCGGGCTCTCCGGACCTGCCATCCGCCCCATCGCGGTACGCTGTGTCTGGGAGGCCGCCCGAGCCGTCCGGCTGCCCGTCATCGGCACCGGGGGCGTGGAGACGGCGGAAGACGTCCTGGAGTTCGTTCTCGCGGGAGCGACGGCGGTCGGCGTGGGGACGGCGGCGTTCTACGACCTGGGGGCGGTCGGCCGTCTCCCCCAGCAGGTCGCGCGCTTGATGTCGGAGATCGGCCTCGAACGACTCGACCAGCTTCGGGGGCACATCGAGCCGCCGACCGAAGCGGCGGACGCGAGGGCGAGATGAACGAGGCGTTTCCCTACCGCGGCAAGCGCGATCTGCTGGTCCAGCGCCTGACCGAGGCCATCCTCCGCGGCGAGCTGCCGGCGGGTACCTGGCTGCGGCAGGACGACATCGCGGCCAGGTACGGCGTCAGCCCCACCCCGGTCCGCGAGGCACTGCGCATGCTCGAGGCCCAGGGGCTGGTGATCTACGAGCCGCACCGGGGGGTGCGGGTGGCGGACTTCGCCGGCTCCGCCCGCCAGTTCTTCCGGTTGCGAGCCGCGCTCGAGTGCCTGGCCGTGGAGATGGCGATGGAGAACCGGAACGTGACCGATGAGACCCAAAGGCGCCTCGAAGAGGCGGTCGAGAACATGGAGGCGGCCGCCGCCTCGGGCGACCCGGGCTGGCTCCACGAGGCCCATCGTCGCTTCCATCTCACCCTCTACGAGGCCTCGAACTTCCCGGCCCTGGTGGACATCATCCAGATGGTATGGTCGCGGTTCCCGTGGGACGCCCTGCTGGCGCTGCCCGAGCAGCACCGGCTGACCGTGGACGACCACCGCGCCATCGCCCAGAGGGTGATCGCCGATGACGTGGCCGGGGCCACCCGCCGGCTGGCCGAGCACCTGCGGGCGGTCGGGCTCCAGCTCGGCGCCACTGCAGCGGGGAGCGAGACGACGTGAACGACGATCCACTGGAGGTGCTGCTGGCGAGCCGCGTCCTGGCCCGGGACGCCTCGGGGGAGCTGACGCTGGGCGATCAGGACGGACTCCTGGCGCCGGCCGAGGTGGACCGCCTGGGGCACCTCGCCGCCGAGCTGATCCCGCCCGCCGTCGCCGGCATCGTGATCGGGGAGGCCAGGCTCGACGCCCTGCTCGGATACGCGGTGGGGCGCAGCCGGGGGCTGCCCATCCTGCTCCTCCGTGACCACGAGGGGATCGCGGAGCTGCGGGGCGAGGTGCCCGAAGCGGGCGCACTCTACCTGCTGACCGGGGTGCTCGAGTCCCCACGGATGGTGGACGAGTTCGAGGGCCTCTGCCGGCGGGTCGGGGTGCCCGGCGCGGGGGCGCTGGCCCTGGTCTCCACCCTCTTCCCGCCCGATCCGCGCGTCCGCGCTGTGGTGCAGCTGTCGCCCGGCCGGGGCTGAGTCATCCGGCAGCGCGGACCCCGGCCGGGGACGTGCGGCGACGCCGGCACGGCCGGAGGGACCGACGGGCCGCGGTCGGCGGTCCGGTCGGCCCTGGCGCGAGGGCCGGACCGCGCCGAGGCTGGAGCGAGGAGAAGCCGGCGGCAAGACCGGGGCGGGTCCTGGTCAGGTGTGGAGGACGCACGACGGGAACTCCGAACGTCAACCGATGGATGTACCAGGGCGGCCGGCCCAACCGGCTGGCGTCGCTCTTGAACCGCTGGTGGGCGTGGCTGGCAGCGGCCGGGCTGTGGCCCGGTCGCTTGGCCGCCCTCGAGGTGCGTGGCCGTCGCAGCGGCCGTCTCACCTCCTTCCCCGTGGCCATCGCCGACCACGGAGGCGAACGCTACCTGGTGGCGATGCTCGGCGAGGGCACCAACTGGGTGGCCAACCTGCGCGCGACCCGGGGCCAAGCGGTTCTCCGTCACGGCCGCCGCGAGGCGGTGTGGCTCGAGCCGGTCGAGCCGGCGGCCCGTGCCCCGATCCTCCGGCGCTACCTGCAGATCGCGCCGGGGGCCCGTCCACACGTCCCGGTGGACCGGAGAGCGCCCTTGGCCGACTTCGACGCCATCGCCGCCCGCTATCCCGTCTACCGCATCCGCCCCGGGCGGGAGGAGGGCACCTCCCCGGCGCGGTCGCGTTGAGGCGCCGGGCGTCGGGGCGGCCCGGGGACCCGGAGTCGGGCCGGCGGCGCACGACAGCCCTGCTCAGCTTTCCCGCGGCAGCCCGAGGTCGAGGTTCGGCGACGGACGGCGCCTCAGCGGCCCGGAGACCACCTCGCCCCGTTCACCGACGATCCGCAGCGAGCGTCGTGCCACCACACCATGCGCCCGATCACCCGGCCGGATCGTTCGCCGGCGATGATCACGGCCGATGCGGGCGGACGAGCGGGGAC
>JAJPKS010000031.1 GCA_021323605.1 Bacillota bacterium
GACGGCCCCACCGCCGGCCGCCCCGCTCCGCGATCGCCCGCTCCAGCGCCTGCCGGGCATCGGTCAGCTCGCGTCCCACGTAGAGGACCACCTCGGTGGCTCCCACCGTGTCGGCCGCCAGCTCGGCCCCGTCCAGCACCAGGTGCGGGCGCATCACCATCAGCACCCGGTCCTTCCAGCTCGCCGGCTCGCCCTCGGCCCCGTTGGCCAGCACGACCGCTCGTCCATCCGAGCGCTCCCGCACCGCCCGCCACTTTCGCCAGGCCGGGAAGCGAGCGCCACCCCGGCCACGGATGCCGATGGAGCGGAGGGTCGACAGCAGGTCGGTGCCCCCGGCAGGGCAGGGGCCGAGGCGCCGGACGTGGTCCTCGAACGGCTCCGGGCCGATCTCGACCGGAGGCCCGCCCAGCAGCCAGGGCAGGGCGGCCGGGGGTGCCATCGTGGCCTGGCTCACGAGGGGGACCCCGTCTGCAAGATGCCGACGATCCGGGCCGCTCCCTCCTCACCGCCCCGGGCGCGGCCCAGGCTGATCACCACTTGGGTGCCGCCGCAGGTGGCGGTCACCGGATTGTTCAGGTCGGCGCTGGTGCGGCAGATGGTCCGACCGCCGCGGGTGACGGTCAGCGGCCCGGTCGTGGCGTCCCCGCCGGGGATCCCGAGCAGGATCTCCAGCGAGCGATCGCGGAGGTCGACCAGGTCGACCTGTAGGCCCGAATCGGTCTCGGTCACGCTGCCGGCCAGCCGGTCGTCGAGCCCGCTGGGCAGCTGGGACGCGGGCGTGGGGCTCGGCGGCGGGGCCGAACCCGGCGAGGTCGGGGGGGTCGGGGTCGGCGTGGCGGAGGGATTGGTTCCAGCCGTTCCCTGAGCGGCACGCTGGCTCCCGAGCAGCTCCCGGGGCGTGCCGGCGACCGCTGCCCAGCCGGGCTGGAGCGGCCCCACCAGCGTCCAGACGGCGAGGGCGAGCGCCCCCACCCCGCAGAGCGTGCCCATCCCCGCCTGCCAGCCACCGGCCCGCTCGCCCATGAGCGAGAGGCGCCACAGGATCGCGAGCAGGACGCTCACCAGGCAGGCCGCGTAGACGAGCAGCGCCCACCAGGCCCTGGTGTCGCTGCCGGTGCCGAGCCCGTGCAGCATGGCCAGGGGCCAGCTCAGGTAGGCGAGCCAGTGCACCAGCTTCCAGGCCCGGTAGCCGAGCCGGTGGCGGATCAGGCTGGTGGCCACCAGTGCCACCGTGAGCTCGCCGGCCAGCACGCCGAAGCCGAGCCAGAGCTGGCGGTAGTGCGAGGAGAAGGGCACGGTGACGTCCTCGATCCCCAGGTGGGCGTAGGTGTCGAGGACCACGGTGAGCCCGTGCAGGGGGAGCAGGGCCACCGCCACCAGGGACAGGTTGCGGTGCAGGCCGGCAACGAAGAAACGAGGCCATCCCTCCGTCCCCCAGCGCTGGCTGGTGGCGATGCCCAGGATCACCGTCGCCGTCAGCAGGAGGAGCAGGACCACGCCCGCGCCCCGGGCCGTGTACCAGAGCGGGCTCGGCTGGGTCACCCGCGGGATCCCTCCCGCGGCCAGCCGGCCACCGTCACCACCCCTCCGTCGGCCCGCACCAGCCGCGCCGGGAGGCCCCGGACCTCGAGCCATCCCGGCGCCCGGGGCCCCAGCACGATGGCGGCGGTGGCGGCGGCGTTGGCGTCGACGCAGCGGCCGGCGCCGACGCTGACCGTCCGCCAGTGCTCCTCCGCCGGCAGGCCGGTGGCCGGGTCCACGATGTGGTGCAGCCAGCCGCCTCCGCCGGGCCAGCGCCGAACGGTGGTGCTGGAGGTGGCCAGCGCCCCTCCGGTGAGGGACACGACCTGGCCCGGGCCGTCGAGGGGGGCCGAGTGCCGGTCGGCGACCAGCACCCGCCAGCCGCCGGGAGGGCAGGTCCCGGCCATGGCGACGTCGCCGCCCAGGCTGACCAGCACCCCTCCCTCGCCCGCCGCCTCCAGGCCCGCCCGGGCACAGCGGTCGGCGGCGAAGGCCTTGGCGGTGGAGCCCAGGTCCAGCTCCACGCCGGGCGGCACCCGCAGCCGGCCCCGCCGGACGTCGAGCTCGATCACCTGCCAGCCCGGCGCCCGCTCGGCCCGGAGTCGCACCGGTGCCCTTCGGGAGAGAACGGTGGCGAAGTCGACGTCGTACCCGATCAGGCGCAGCGCCCGGCCCACGGTGGGATCGACGACCCCGTCCGTCATCCGGGCCACCCGCAGGCTCTCCTCGAGCACGGCCGCCAGCAGGGGACCGACGGTCACCGTCTTCCCGGCGGCGCGGTTGGCCCGGGCCAGCTCCGAGTCGTCCCGGAAGCGGCTGCAGGCGGCGTCGACGGCGGCCAGCTCCGCCTCCACGGCCCGCCGAACGTCGGGCAACCGCTCGCGGTGGGTGACCAGGATCTTCACCCCCGTCCCCAGGGCCGCGAACCCCGCCACCCCGAGCACGAGAGCCTCAGGATCCGCCCGAGACCACCATGGGCCCGCCGCCTCCGGTGCCGAAGAAGCCTTCGGGTGGAGATTGCGGCTGGACCGGCGCCGGTACGGTCTGGGAGCCGGCCGACGAGGTCGTGTCCGAGGAGCCAGCCGGTGCCGCGCCGGAGGTCGACCCGGAGGTGGACGTCGTCCCCGACCCCGGGGAGCCGGCGTGCCCCGGGAAGCTGTCGAAGGCCAGGACGGCGAAGAGCCCGACCAGCCCGGCCGAGGCGACCCCGACCGCGACCGTCCACCGGCGCAGCCGGCCAAGGCCACGATCCCGCACCGTGCCCGGCGAGGGCGGACGCGTTGGTGCCATGAGCCGAGGCTAGCAACGGCCTCCCTGAGAAGCATTGGCGAAGGTTAAGAACTTGCTGAAAAACCCCCAACCTCTTCCGGGGCTCTGGCCAGGGGGCGGTAGCATTCGCGCCGGACGACGTCCGCCGCCATGGTCCAACCGCCGTCTCCCCAGCCACCGCCGGCCCGGGGTGTCCGGGTCCTCCTGATCGAGGACGAGGTCGCCCTCGGCCACCTCGTCGAGCGCGTCCTGCGCGAGGAAGGCTTCCAGGTCCTCTACGAGCGCACCGGGGACGGCGGGCTCGAGACGGCCCTCCAGGTGGGTCCGGAGGCGGTCATCCTCGACCTCTCCCTGCCCGGGATGGACGGCCTGGAGGTCTGCCGCGCGCTGCGCTCTCACGATCAGCTGATGCCGATCATCGTGCTCACCGCGCGTGACGCCGTCCGCGATCGTGTCAGCGGCCTTGACGCAGGCGCCGACGACTACGTCACCAAGCCCTTCGCGATCGAGGAGCTGCTGGCCCGGCTCCGGGCCCGCCTGAGACGGGAGGAGGGGCGGGAGGAGGGGCTCCAGGTCGCCGACCTGAGGCTCGAGCCGGCGACCCGGATCGTCCGCCGCGGTGGGCGCGAGATCGAGCTCACGCCGCACGAGTTCAGCCTGCTGGAGCTGCTCATGCGTCACCCTGGCCAGGTGTTGACCCGGCAGCGAATCCTGGACCACGTGTGGGGCTACGACGTCACCCCCTCGTCGAACGTGGTCGACATCTACATCCACTACCTGCGTGACAAGATCGACCGCGACCATCCACACAAGCTGATCAGGACGGTGCGCTCGGTCGGCTACGCGCTGGGGCCGTGATCTTCAGCCGTGTCCGCTGGCGGTTGATGGCCTTGAACGCCGCCGTCATGGCCGGTGTGGTCGCGGTGCTGGGGGCCACCATCGTCCTCCTCATCAATCACGTCCTCATGGCTCAGGTCACGGCCGAGCTCCGTGACGAGGCGGTCCGGGCTCGGGCGGAGGCGAGCGAAGTGGGCCAGCACGACCTGAGGACGCACCGCGACGCCCTCGCGACGGGGACCTTCTACGTGCTCTGGGGACCGAGGGGCCAGGTGGTGCTCGATCCCGAGGGGGTGGCCACCGGACCGCTGCGCCCGGCCGCCCTGCGCGCGCTGCGCGGCAGCTCCACGATCACCACCGTCGAGCTGACCGACGACCACCAGGCCCTGGTCGTCTCCCAGCCCCTGCCGGACGGCCGGGGCGCGCTCCAGGTCGGCCGGAGTCTGGACCTGGTGCGCGCGGTCGAGGCTCAGGCATTGCTGCTGGTGAGCGTCGCCGGGGCGTGCACGCTGTTGCTGGTGGTCGCGGCCAGCTGGTTCCTCGCCGAGCGGGCCCTCGTGCCGATCCGACAGGCCTTCGAGCGCCAGCGACGGTTCACCGCCGACGCCTCGCATGAGCTGCGGACCCCGCTGTCGGTGCTCGACGCCGGTCTCCAGGTGCTCCGCCGCCATCCGGGCCAGACCATCGAGGCCAACGAGGACGTCCTGCGCTCGATGGAGGGAGAGACGCGGCGGATGGGACGGCTGGTGGCGGGGTTGCTGGCCCTGGCCCGGGCCGACGCCGGGGAGGCGGAACTCCGCCCCACCGAGATCGACGTCGACGAGCTGGTGCGGGGGACGGTACACGACCTGGAGCCGGTGGCCGCGACTCGAGACGTGCGGCTGGAGCTCGAGGAGTGCGGCGCCGGCCGGGCCACGGCGGACCCCGACCGTCTGCGACAGGTGCTCCTGATCCTGCTCGACAACGCCCTGCGCTTCTCTCCCCGGGGGGAGACGGTTCGAGTCGACTGCCGGCGGGTCGGACGCGAGGTGGAGCTCCGGGTCGCCGACCGGGGTCCCGGCATCCCCGGCCAGGAGCGGCAAAGGGTGTTCGAGCGCTTCTACCGGCTCGACACCGGCGGCAGCGGCGCGGGCAGCGGTCTCGGCCTGGCCATCGCTCGCTGGATCGTGCGCGCGCACGGCGGCACCATCCAGCTCCACGACAACGCCCCGGGATTGATGGCCAGGGTCCGGATCCCGCTCTCGCCGCCCTCCAGGGCGGGCAGGGGGTCGCGCCTTCGGCGCTTCCCCGGGCGACCTCAGCGGGCGGCGCCGCGGGAGCGGCGGCTCAGGTCGTAGGTGCAGTGGGCGCACTGCGCCCGGACCGTCGCCCCCGCCGCATCCGGCTGGAGGGCGCCGGCCCCGTCCTCCTCGGGCTCGCCCAGCGGACGCGCGTAGAGGCGACGATCGTCCGAGGTCAGGCAGCGCCCGGTGGCCAGCTCGAACTGCCAGCCGTGCAGGGTGCAGGTGAGGACGCCGTCCTCGATCCGCCCGAACCTGGTGAGATCGGCCTTCAGGTGCGGGCAGCGACGCTGGATGCGGTAGCCGTGCGACTCCCAGAACTGATCGATCGGAGCCCGCTCGGCGTAGTAGCCCTCGATGTACTGCAGGCGCTCCATCGAGAGCCCTTTGAAGAAGTTGTAGACGTACTCGTTGTAGGCGCCCTGGCGGCGCGCCTGGAA
>JAJPKS010000004.1 GCA_021323605.1 Bacillota bacterium
GCTCCGAGCTCAGCACGCACGGCAGCCAGTACCGCCGGAACAGCTCCCCCATCGGCGTGCCCGGACCAACCCGGGTCAACCGCTCGTTGTCCCGCTCGCTCAGCATCGCCCTTCCTCCTGACCGATCCGCATCCTTCCATCCCTCGAAGCCGGCAAGGCATCGGAGAAGCGTGCCGTCACCGCTTCTCAGCTACGTCGTCTCAAGCTGCGCCATGGAATACGCTTCGCCCGTTCATCACCAGCACATCCTCCGGAGGGACGTGGAAGCCAACGTCCCTGCCTTCCAGACGGCGGACGCGGTCGTACTCGCGGTCGCCGATCACCGCTCTGAACGTCACCCCGCTCGCCCTCACCCTGAGATCGACACGATCGCCCAGGTAGGCCACCTCCTCCAGTCGTCCTCGGAAGAGGTTCGGACCCTCCCCGAGTTCCGGCGTCAGACGCAGCGAGCTACCTCGAAAAGCGATGTCTACAGCCGTCCCCGGATCCAGAACGGTGTCTCCGGAGCATCTTCCCAGGAGACGAAGGCCGTGGTCCAGTTCGACCGCCACCTCCCGTCCCGCGTACGCTGCCACTCGTCCCGAGATGACGTTCTCATAGCCGACGAAGTCCGCCACGTACGCATCCACAGGATGAGCGAAGACGTCGCGCGGCGTACCCACCTGCCAGATCCGGCCGTCTCTCATCACGACCAATCGATCGGCGATCGCCATGGCCTCGACCTGGTCGTGGGTCACGTAGATGGAGGTGGCCCCCACGTCTTCGTGGATGCGGCGGAGCTCACGGCGCATGGCCGCCCGTAGCCTGGCGTCGAGATTGGACAATGGCTCATCGAAGACCAGCAGGCGTGGTTCTGCAGCCAGCGCTCGGGCGACAGCCACTCGCTGCTGCTGGCCACCCGAGAGGTGGCCCACGTGCAAATGCTCGGTTCCCGGTAACCCCACCAACGCCAGCAGCTCTCGGGTGCGCGTTTCGCGTTCACGACGTGACCAGCGACGAACTCGCATGGGGTAAGCAATGTTGTCGCCAACGCGCATGTGCGGCCAGAGAGCGAAGGATTGGAAGACCATGCCGGTCTCGCGCCGCTCGGGGGGTACGAATATCCCACGCTGGGCGTCGCAGACAACGTCGTTCCCGATTCTCACCTGCCCGCTGTCGGGCATCTCCAGCCCGACCACGCAGCGCAAAGTGGTCGTTTTCCCGCAACCGCTCGGACCAAGGAGCGTGACCAATTCGCCGGGCTCGATCCTGAGGTGGAGATCGACGATCGCGTTCACGTCACCGTAACGCTTGCCCAATCCCTCCAGCTCGATCGCCGTCGCCCGCCTTGAGGCCCGCGGTGATTGCACCACCGGGTCGCCGCCGGAGATGCTCGTGCTCGCCATCACCTCCCTCCTGAGCTTCCCCCCTCCCCGTCTCGCCAGGATCAGGCCCGCGGTGCCCAGCGCCATGCCCACCGCGAGCATGGCGAGAAGCAGACACAGCAACGCCGCAGCCCGTCCTCCCTCACCGCCCAGATACATGTCGTAGATGAGCACCGCCACCGGTTGATTGGACAGCGATGAGAGGAGGATCGGCACCGCCAGGTTGCCGGACATGACGATCGCGGCGATGGCCCAGCCAGCCAGCGCCGAAGGCCAGATCAAAGGGACCACCACGCGCGTAAAGGCTCTCCTGGCCGTCGCCCCGGCGATGCGGGCCGCCTCCTCGAGCTCTTTCGAGACCTGCAGCAGCGCACCCTCCACGCTCCGGCCGACCACCGGGACTCCCAGTACCATGAGCCCCAGGAGGTTGATCCAGACGGTGCCAAAGCCAGGGCGCAAAAAGGGGATGCTCAACCATGCCCAGCTGATGCCCAGCCCCAGCACTACGCCGGGAACGGCGAAGGGCAACCAGGCCATCCAGCCGAGCAACCTCTCCATGCGGGTGCCACCGCGTTGCGCCCGGCGGCCGACAAGCAGCGCGCCGATAGTGGCCAGACCGCCGCCCACGACCATGATCAGGGCGGTCGCAGTCAATGCGCGTAGCACCGATTCATCGCCTAGAACCGACTCATAGTTGGCGATGGTGTAGTTCGTGTACAGTCCCAGGAACGACTGTAGTGACCCAACGAGCAGTTGCGCCATCGGGAGCAGGAGCGCCAGCACCCCGAAGGCCATCGTGCAAGCAGTGCAGAGCCAGCGCCAGCCCCCCAGGTTCCAGGGGTCGCGACGATACGATCGACCGCCGACGGTTGTGAAGGAGGTGCCGCCGATCAGCCTCGAGCGAACCTGCACCAGCACCAGGACGATCGAGATCACCAAAAGGGAGAGGGCGGACGCCTCGCCGAACCGTGGTGGCTGAACCTGTTGGGCCAGGAAGTAGATCTGGGTGGCGAAGACCCGGATCCCGGCCGGCAGGCCAAGGATAAGCGGGATCTCGAACTCCTGGAGACCGATGAGGAAGCCAAGCAGGGCCACCGCCAGGATGTTGGGCGCAAGCAGCTTCACCTCCACCGTGAGCAAGGTCCGCAGGCGACCGGCGCCGGCCACCTGTGCCGCCTCCTCCAGGGATCGATCCACCGCCAGAAACGGTCCGATGAGGAGGAGGTAGGCAAAGCTGGTCGCCTTCATCCCCGCGACCCCGATCAAGCCGGGCCACGACATCACGTTGATCGGTCTCCACAGGCCGTGCGTGAGCAACTCACCCAAACGGTTCAGGCCACCGCCCCTCGGATCCCCGAGCATGGCCCAGCCCAACCCAAAGAACAGCGGAGGCGTGGCCAGGATCAGCACCATCATCGGCGTCACGAAGTGACGGAGAGGGGCGTTGGTGCGGGCCACGACGAAGGCGAAGAAAACGCCCAGCACCGTGCTGATCGCAGCCTGGGAAAACGCGAAGCCGAGCGATCCGACCAGAGTGAACCCGTTGGAGCGATCCCGCAGCGCCTGCAGGATGCCCTCGAACGTGAACGAACCAGGCGCCACCGGAGCGCCGCTGCGGAAGGCGCCATAGATCACGGCGAGCATGGGGAGGAGGAAGAGGAAGACGGCGCCCGCGAGCAGGAGGACCAACTCCACGTCGACGCCGGTCATCAGCCGCCGGCACCGTGCCGTCCATGGCCGCGCCTCGATCATCGTGTCGTCACCCTCCCACCCGTGGGGTGCGGCACACCCTTCGCCCGTTCGCACCCCCTCGTTGCGAGCCTTGCGCCGGCTCGAGACGGGGGCGGGCGTCGTGCCCCTTCGGACTGGTGATCGTGGCCAAGGACGTCCGCTCGCCGCGCCAGCATCGACGGATCGTGGCTCGCGCCGGCGGAAGCTCGGCGTCGGGAGCCGCGGGCATCGTGCCGCACCACCTCCGACATCCGCCTCCGGCTCGGGGCTACGACCCCGTGCGGCCCGGCGGAAGGCGCTGGATGATGGCCATGCCGATCACGCCACCTCTCGTCGCCCGAGTTCGGCGATGAGCCTGCGCAACTCCGCCACCGCCTCGTGGCACCTCCCCTCGCCGACCAGGTCGTGCGCCGACCAGAGCAACTGGCGGAGAACGACGGCCCCCGGCTCCGATCTCCTGACCGCCATGTCGGCCAGGCTCCACAGGGCGTCGAGTTCGGACTCCCGGTAGACGAGATGGTCGGCGGTCGTCGAGGCCTCGATCTGCGCGATGACGGTCTCGACCGTAGCCGGGGCCAGCTCCTCCACCCTCACCACGTGCATTGGGTCGAGGTTCATCGCGCCGTCAGCTCCGCCTCGATCCGCAGATCACCGGCGTACTGGGCGAGCAAGGTCTCGAACTCGGCCTCGGGGGAGATGAGATCCAGGCTTCTGACCGCGAAGATCTCGCCGTGATGCGGACCATACGGCTCGATGCCCTGCTCGAGCTCCCGGAGCATGCGCAAGAGACGCCGACGTGCGGCGATGATGGCCACGTCGCTGGTGCCCAGGTGCTCCTTGCTCCGGTCGAC
>JAJPKS010000135.1 GCA_021323605.1 Bacillota bacterium
GCTCTCTGCGGATCTCCACCTGGCGGGGACCGACGAACCAGAGGGCTCGCGCGGTGTAGCCGCTCATGCCGAGCCCTGCCAGCGCGCGAGGTAGAGCCCGCTGTTCTTCTCGGTGAAGTACACGACGCCGCGGGCATCGACGAGAACGTCTTCGACCTGAACCACAAGCCGTCGCGGCAGAGGCCCAAGCCGCCGTACCGGGTCCCTGGGCACCAGGAACGCCACCTCCGTGACCTGCCGGGGATCACTGATGTCGTAAACGCGCAGGCCGGCGTTGAAGTAGGTGAGAAAGCAGATCCGGTCGGAGCTGAACAGGTGAGGGTCGTCGCCAGGCATGCTCTGGTTGTGCGGGCCGAACCTCCCGCCCTTCTCGCAGAACGACCGGTAGGCCATGCCCGCCGCCGGTCGGGGGGTGGGAAAGAGGCCAATCAGACGTGGCTTGGCGGGGTCGGTAACGTCGACCATCCCGGCGAAACCCACCGGCTCGTCGCAGTCCTCGGCCAGCGCCTCTGAGTTCACCACGGCAAGTCCCCGTTCCGGCAATGGAACCACGGTGTGACAGGCGATGTCACTGCCCAGCGGGGGATGCATCGGTAGATGCCCGCGAAGTGTCGGCCGAGAGGGATTCGAGAGGTCGAGGATGACCAACCCGCTCGTCCCGTAGGGCAGATAGCCGAGATCCCCGACTCGCATCAATGGTCCGTGCAGCCCGAAGGTCGGGGGGTCATTGCCCTCACCCTCGGCGACGTGCTGCCCGGGCATGTGGAAGCGGCCGACCTCGCATGGATGCTCAGGATCACTGAGGTCGAGCGTGACAAGGATCAGCCCTTCGTAACCGGGCATGCGGGCGCTCAGGTGCAGGAGCCCGGTTGAGTCGAACCCGTTGCGGTGTGTGCCACGGTGGCCGGTGCGGAAACACCCCCTGAGGCGAGGGTCCTCCGGATCAGCGAGGTCCCAGATGAGAACGCCCTCCTCGTATGGCTTTGAGGGGTCTCCGCCCCAGTGCGGAGGGACCGGCTCCAGAGAGGTCGCCATCAAGGGATCACGAATCGTCACCTGGAGCGTCCAGGTATTGGGGGGACCCGCGAGGAACCTCACGAGCTTTGGCGCTTCCGGATCGGTGACGTCAACGATCGACCAACCGCTGTGCCAGAGATGACCGACGTACAGGTACCAGCGTCCGCCGGCGACGTGGAGGGCCAGCTTGAACCCTGGCCGGTTCTCCAGGTCGTGGTACGCGAGCGGCTGAATTGGACCCTCGATCGCTTCCACCCAGTCTTTGTTCATTCCACCATTGTTCCGCAACGCAGAGCCTCTGAACATTCCGAAGAAGCCCACTCACAGACTCTGCGCGGGCCCCCCCATGGGTTCTGTCAGGCTCTCAGCGGCCGCCTCGCCGTCTCCGGAACCATCAGCACGACCACGAAGGTCAACAGCAGGACCGCGATCAGGTAGAGCGACATGCCCCAGTATGCCCCATGCGTGCTGGCGACCAGGCTGGCGGCGATGAGCGGGGACAGCCCGCCGAAGATGGCGGCTGAAACCTCGCGACCCACAGCGAACCCGCTGTAGCGCAGTTTCGTGCTGAAGACCTCGGCGAACATCGATCCCTGCGTCCCCGCCATGGCCTGGATGATCACACCGCCCAGGCCGACGATGGCCACCGTTGCCAGCACCGCGTTGCGTGTGCCGATGAGCGCGAAATATGGGAACACGCAGATGGCCGCGAGCAGGGCTGAACCACCGAAGACGAACTTACGACCGAGCACGTCCGACAGGGCGCCGAAGATCGGCGTCACGATCATGGCGGCGACGCCGGCGAGGGTGACCATGAAGGTCGCGGTGCTCGGGGCGAAGTGGATCTGGACGGTGGAGTAGGCGATGATGTAGGTCAGGAACACGTAGGTCCCCATCTGGATCCCCGCCGCGAGGCCGCCGACCAGCAGGAGCGACCTCCACTCCTGCGTGATGAGCCCCCTGAGCGGCAGGCGCTCGACCTGTTGCTGCTCGATGAGCCTCACGAACGCTGGCGACTCCTCGATGCGCGTCCTTATGTAGAGACCGATCGCGACCAGGATGGCGCTGGCGAGGAACGGAAGCCGCCAGCCCCAGGCCAGCAGCTGGTCGTGCGGCAGGGCCTGTAAAGCGAGGAAGGTACCGGTTCCCAGGGTGAGCCCTGTAGAGCTCCCGATGGCTCCGGTGCAACCGAACAGGCCACGCCGCCCGCCTGGCGCGTACTCCGTGAGCATGACGGAGACGCCGGCGAACTCGGCACCTGTGCCGAAACCCTGGAACAGACGACAGACGACGAGCAGGATGGGGGCCAGGATGCCCACCGCGCCGTAGGGTGGCAGCAGACCGATCGCGAACGTGGCGGCTCCCATCAGCGTGAACGTCACGACCAGGATCGGTTTCCGCCCGATGCGATCGCCGAGGTTGCCGAGGATGATGGCGCCGATAGGGCGTACGAGCTGGCCCACAGCGAACGTGGCGAAGGACGCGATGATCCCCGCAACCGGGTCAATGGTGGGAAAGAACAACGTGCGAAACACGAGCGCGGTAGCGCTGGCGTAGATGAAGTAGTCGTACCATTCGATGATCCCGCCAACGATCGCCCCGATCATCACCCGTCGTAGCGACGACGAGGATACCGTTTCCTGAGGATACGCTGAGACTTCCACCTGCTCCCTCCTTTCCTTTGGGTGGTCGATTCGTCCGACGACGAATTAGAGGCTCATCTTCTCCCTATCTCTCCTGTCTCTTTTGCTCCTGTGCCGACGGTCATCCGATGAGACGCCATTGCTCACACCTGCATGTGGCCCGGTCGAAACCCCATCTCTATTTCCGTGCTGCGCAACGACGGGCGAGACGGGCCTCGGTTCGGTCATCGACTGGCGCTCGTCTCCCTGTCGAGTTCCCGCAGCACGATTTCCCTGGTCCGGTCCAGGTGCTGGCGAACCAGACGAGCCGTCTCTTGAGCGTCACCGGCCTTGCAGGCTTCAGCGATGGCCCGATGCTCGGCAACCCGGTCGGCGGTCGTGCCCCGGAACGCAGCCGACATCCGCTGGTAGCGCTGGCTGTTCTCCCAGAGCATGCTCATGAACTTCAGCAGCCAGGCCGAGCCACAGTGCTCGTAGATCGAGAAGTGAAATGCACGATGGTCACGATCGTAGACCTGCATGTCACCGGAGTGCAGGGTCTGCTCGAGCTGCTGCAGGGCCCTGTTCATGCGGGCGATCGCGACCCGGTCCATCCGCGGAACGGCGAGGTTGGCCGCATAGGGATCGAGCAGCAGGCGCAGCTCGTAGGTCTGAAGCAAGTCCTCGCGGTCGGCCGGACGGACGCGGAATCCGCGACGGGGGGCCGCCTCGATCAACCCGGCCGAGGCGAGGCTCCGCAGCGCCTCGCGCACCGGGATCGAGCTCATCCCGAGCCTCTCGGCTGCCGAGTCGGGGTAGATTCTCTCGCCCGGCTTGAGCTCGCCCGAGAAGATCATCTCCCGGAAGGCTCGAGCGGCATGCTCCACGAGGGTCGGCAGCTTCGTCCGAGAGTTTCCCGAGTTCCCCGTCATCAGAGTATCGAATATATTCTATAGAGATATCCCCCGTCAACGGCCGACCCTGGGAGGAATGGCAATGAGGGCAGCTCGCCTGCACGGTCCAGCCGATATCAGGATCGACGAGGTCGACGACCCCCCCGACCCAGGACCGCACCAGGTGGTCGTCGCGCCGCTCTGGAGCGGGCTCTGCGGGACGGACGTCAAGGAGTTCACCGGGCACGGCGGCAGCGTGGCCGCCACCCCACATCCCCTCACGGGCGCTTGCATCCCTCTGATCCTCGGCCACGAGTTCTCCGCTCGCGTCGTCGCCGTGGGCCCGAACGTGGACGACGTCGCGGCCGGAGACGAGGTCGTGGTCATGCCCCTGCAGTACTGCGGAAGGTGCGCCGCTTGCCTGGCAGGCCGGCACACGCACTGCCAGCTCAAGGCCTGGACGGGGCTCAGCTCCCCGTGGGGCGGCTTCGGCGACCTGGCCCTGGTCGAGTCCTACCAGTTGACGCCGCTCGACGGGATCTCCGCTCTGGCCGGGGCAGTGGTCGAACCGGCGGCGGTGGCGATGAACGCCGCGATGCGGGCCGGAATCGGCCCCGGGGACTCCGTGTTCGTCGCCGGCGCCGGGGCGATCGGGGCGCTGACCGTCATGGCCGCGCGTGCCGCGGGCGCGGCCTCGGTCTACGTCTTCGACCCGAACTCGAAGCGCGCCGAGTACGTCGCCGCTCTGGGCGCCGAGGTCGTTCCAGAGGACGAGCCGGCCCGCATCGCCCAGTTTCTCCGTGACCGGACGGGAGGCCTGGGCGTCGACGTCTCCATGGACTGCGCGGGCAAGCCGCAAGCGATGACGGCCTGCGTCCAGGCGGTGCGGACGGGAGGGAAGGTCGGCATCCCGGCGGTGCATCCCGGTTCCATCCCGGTGGACGTTCGAAGGTTGACCCGGGATGATCTCACCATCGTCGGCTCGATCGGGTACAGCCGCGAGACGTGGGAGAAGACGGTGCGCATGGTGAGGGCCGGGCTCCTGCCGGTCGAGCGGATCGTCACCGCCCGCATCGAGCGCGATCAGATCGTCGAGAAGGGCTTCGTCGTGCTCGCGCAGCCGAGCCACGAGATCAAGGTTCTCGTCCAGGTCAACCGCTAAACAACCCGCATGAGCTCTGCCGGTAACTGTTGGGACGGTCAGAACGGCCTGAAGGCAGAGGGCTGTGGGAGCAGTTGCTGCTCGCCACGTTCGCGCAAGGAGACGTGGACCCAACGTACCTGCCGGCCGCGGCCTCGCCCGGCCGGCCGAGGCCCTCAGGCACGCCCCGGGCCCACCGGGCCGGGGGACGGGCGCAGAAGCGCGGTCCGTAGATCAACTGCGTCCAACCGCCTTCGACGATCCAGGTCGGGCCCCGCCGGGTGGCCGTATGGAAGTCGAGGGCCGTGCTCGAAGAGCCCGAGCTCCGGCCCAAGACTACGACCCCCATGGGCCGGCCCATCACGTACACGACGCCTGGCATTCCGTAGCATCTCGACCAGGGAGGAACGGTGGTAATGAGCGATGCCATCCAGACTCATCCCAGGTTCGCCATCAGCGCAGCCACCACCTACCACTCCTCCTTCGAGGAGGACGTGGTGAACTACGCACGGGCAGGCATCGCCGGGATCGGCCTCTGGGAATACAAGCTGGGCGACGGCAGTGACGCGGAAAGGTCCGCTCGACTGCGCGATGTCGGCCTGGCGGTGACGTATTGCTGGCCGTTGACGCCGGGGATCTTCCCCGGCAACGGTCTCTTTTCCGAGCCGAAGGATCCCGCCCGACGATTGGACATGCTCTGCCATTCGATCCGGCGCTTTGCCGTCTATCGCCCGGAGGCAGTGTGCATCCTGGCCGGGGCTCCCCTGGCGGGTACGGAGTCCCGTTCCATGGTCGTGACCGCCTTCAAACGCGCCAGCCAGGTGGCCGAGGAGGTCGGAGTCGAACTCGCCCTCGAGGTGATCAGCCCGGGTCCGGCGGGCAGCATGGTGGCCACGATCCGACAGGCGTTGGAAGTCATCGGAGAAGTCGGCGCCAGGAACATCGGCATACTGCTCGACACCTGGCACAGCGCCGACGAGTCGTTGCAGGAGATCACGGACCATATCGACCACATCGTCGGGATCCAGGTCTGTGACCGGGCGGACCCGTCCCGGACCCGGTTCGACCGTGCCCTTCCCGGAACCGGCATCCTGCCGCTGGAGGAGATCATCCGCGCCGTCGAGGCGGCCGGCTACGACTCCTGGTACGAACTCGAGATCTTCTCCGACGACGGCACCTTTGGACAGGTGGTCGAGAACTCGATGTGGCGGCAGCCACCGCTCGAGGTTCTGAACGCCGGCCGCGCGGCCTTCCAGGCGGTGTACGCGCGAGCGATCGCCGCCCGCTGAAGTCACATCACCACCAAAGGAGAATCGCGTTGGAGAGCATCTTTGCGGGAAGCAGGGAATTCGATGTCTACGACCTCTCCCAACGTCTGAGCAACCGGACGACCGCATTCGAACCGAACCCACACAGCATCGAATACATCCATGGAAGCCTGGGGGTCGAGAGAAGCGAGAAGCGCTGGGGGCTCGGTGCGGAGTACTGGCCGGACGGTCAGGCGATGAACGTCGAGACGGTCACCCTGACGACCCACTCTGGAACCCACGTCGACGCGCCCATCCACTACGGTCCGCCGAAAGGCGAATCGATCACGATCGATAGAGTTCCGCTTCGGTGGTGCATCGGGGACGGTGTGCGTCTCGACATGCGGCACAAGAAAGCAGGGGAAAGCATTCATCGTGCTGATGTCGAAGCTGAGCTGAAAAGGTTGGAGTACTCGCTCAAGCCGTACGACATCGTCCTCGTGATGACTGGAACCGACAAGCACTTCGAGGAACCCGGCTACGATCAGAGGCATCCTGGCCTGAGACGTGACGCAACTGAGTTCTTGGTCGACTCAGGCGTGCGACTGATAGGAATCGATGCCTGGGGGCTGGACCGCCCCTTCGATGTCATGGCCAGGGAGGCCCGTGAAGGCAACAAGGACCAGCTCTGGGAGTCGCACGTCCTGGGGCGGACGAAGCCCTACTGCCAGATAGAAAGGCTGTGCAACCTGGGCTCAATCCCCATCCCCTACGGCTTCACGGTCGTCGCTCTTCCAGTTGCGCTGGAGGGGGCGAGTGCCGGCTGGGCACGCGTGGTGGCGATCGTCTGGAAGTAGCCAGTGGAGGGATGCGGGCCGGTGGGCACCGGCCCAACCATGCCGCGGCTTCCCGGGAAGGGGGCACGTCGCCGACCGCCCCACCTCGGCGGACGGGGCCGTTCCCATGACCACCGCCGGGCGGCGGAGGTGCGGCGGGCCGCGCGGGCCGTCCAGGGCCCTGGACGGCCCGAGGGCGGGCCCGCCGCGATGCGTCAGGGCGCTCCAGGGGGACATGGCCACCGCGGCCCCGACGCCGTGACGTCCACCACGCCAGTCCCGGGCCCGCCCGACCCATCACCTCCCTCGACCCTGCCTCCGGGAGGTCGGTCGGCGATCGCCCCCGCGGGCCGAGAAGACCTCCAGACCATGCCATCCTCGGCCGGCCGCGGGGGTTGAAGCCCGCGGAACCCTGCCGTTCCGGCACGGCTGGATCCGGGCCCGGATCATGGCGCCGTCGCCAACTGCTACCCGGTCGTTCCGCTCCTTCCCGCCCTCTGCTGGATGATCGGCTGCGACGGCTCAAACGTCATGCCAAGCGGGAAAGGGGGCTTGGAACGTCCGCGGCCGCCGACATCGGAGGAACGATCGACCGCCGCAGCCGAGCCGGGTCCAGCGAGGAACGCCTCTTCATGACGCCGACCTCACGCTCCCCACAGCTGGGCCACGCGCGTGATCCCCGCGTTGAGGATATCGTCGTACTCATCCGGTTGCGGCTCCGGTATCACCTTCACGTTGCTCAAGCTGGGGAAGCCGGCCGGCGAGGGGCTATTCGGCATACTGCCGTAGAACCCGGCCGCCGCCAGCGCCTTCTGCCCCTCCGGCGCCAGCATCCACGCCTCGAGCAGCTCGGCGGCGTGAGGGTGAGGCGCGCCCTTCAACAGCCCAACCGGCCCATGTGCGATCTCGGCCCCCTCCTTCAGCGAGAGCACGAGCCCCTCGTGCGCCCCCTGCTTCCGGTCCTGGATCACCGACTGAACGCCGTAGGGAATGGCGAGCGGGTACTCTCCACCTCCGACGAGCTGCGCCACCTGTGGCACGTGTGGCACGATCACAGGGTTCTGGGCGCGAAAGCGTGAGATGAAATCCCCAGGAACCAGCCCCTGGTGGACCAGCTCGATGAGGAGACCGCTCGTGGCGCCGATCTGCCGGGGATCCGTGATCACCACCTTGCCTCGCCACTGCGGTTGGAGGAGAGCAACGTAGCTCTTCGGCGCCTGGGACGACTTCACCAGGTCCGCGTTGTACAGGATCCCGTTCAGTTTCGCATACGGCGTCACCCAGGTGTGATCCGGCCCCACCAGCTGGAACCCCTTGTTGCTCAACCCCTGCGCCGTGGGTGGATCGTACGGTACCAGGTAACCATGGGTGTACGAGCGCCAGATCTCGTCACCGGGGACGTCCAGCAGATCGGCCGTGTGCTTGCCCGATACGAATTCTTCGTCGATCCTCGTCACCAGCTGGCTCCCCGTCAGCAACTGCGCCTGCACGTCGATCCCCGGGAAGCGCTGGCTGAAGACGTCGTACACCGCTTTCAGAGCCGGCGCGTCGGGGGAGTACACGACCACCTGTGTCTCTCCGGCCTTGCGCGCCTGCTGGTACAGGTCCATCAGTTGCTTCGCGGCAGCAGCCCCGCCCAGGGCGGCGCTGCTCGATCCTCGCCCGGCTTGCCCCGCCGAACTCGCCGCTCCACCACAGGCAGCGAGGACGAGCATGGCGCACGCCGTGGCCAGCGCTCGTGTCCAGTGCCTTGCGCTCATCGTCCCTCAGACCTCCTTCGACCTCCGATCGTTTTCACCCCGCTCGGAGCGCGCAGGGTGTAAGCAATCCATTCATCTCCTCATGGCCATACCTCCTGCGACCCGCTCATCCAACCCGTCTCTTCTCACACGGCCGGCGCGGAGGTCGGTGACAGGTCCTCTGCGGCCAGGTGGGAGGCGTGCTCGGCGACGACCTCGGAGAGTTCGGCGCAAGAAGAGACCACCTCGAGGCTCCTGCATCGGAAGCTCTCGGGATGGCGGACGGCGTACGGCTCGATGCCCTGCTCGAGCTCCCGGAGCATGCGCAAGAGACGCCGACGTGCGGCGATGATGGCCACGTCGCTGGTGCCCAGGTGCTCCTTGCTCCGGTCGAC
>JAJPKS010000247.1 GCA_021323605.1 Bacillota bacterium
AGCTCGCAGATGACCAGCACCGGCAGCGGCAGGGCCAGGTCCGCGATCAGGTCGGCCCGGCCCAGGGGAGCGATCCGGTCGAGGAGGTCGTCGGTGATGGCCTGGACACGGGGCCGCAGCTCCTCCACCCGGCGGGGCCCGAACTCCCGGGAGACCAGCCGCCGGAGCCGGGTGTGGTCGGGTGGGTCCACGTTCAGGAGCCCCTTCCCGAACAGGCGGTGGGCGTCCTCCGACGGCGGTCTCCGTCCGCGCGGCCAGCGCCCGGGGGCCTTGCCGAGGTCGCGGCCGAAGCGCTGGTCGCCGAGCACCAGGCGGACGTCCTCGTAGCGCGTCACCATCCACGCCACCAGCCCGTTGGGGAGCGGCAGCCGCCACACCGGGGCCTCCTCCCGCAGCTTCGCGTAGGCGGGATAAGGGTCCGGGTCGCACGCGGGATCGCGGGGGTCGGTGACGTCGGTCGCTCGGCTTGCCATCGGCTCTGGCCCCATCCGGTAGCGGTGGCGAACGTCCCATAACCTACGCCCATCGGGACGAGAGGGACGGATCGTCGAGGGGACGGCACGGCGGGAGGCGGCGCCGGCGGTCGCGCGAGGTCATCTGGAGGGCGGCGGGCTCGCGCCCCGCGGTCGAGGCCGGTATCAGGGGATGCCCGGGAGCCCCCGCCGGTCGGGGAGGCGGACGCCGGGGCAACGGTGATCCGGTCAGTCGACCAGGACCTCTCCGAGGGCCCGGCGCACGGCACGCAGCACCCTGTCCATCAGGTCCTGCGGCACCGGTCGTCCCAGAGGGCCACGGGCCAGGAAGTCACGATCGATGGTCGTGATCTCCTCACAGAACAGCACGCTGTCGTGGTCGATCCCGCCGCTGCCGGCCGAGATCGGTACGCGCGTAGGACCGACCCGACCCGAGGAAAAGATCGGGATCACGATGAGATCGTCACGGAGACGGTTGCGAACGTTCTCGGAGACGACCAGCGCCGGTCGAGGTTGATGGAGATCGTCGGGCTGCCCGGGGGTGTACACCAGCCACACCTCGCCCCGGCGTGGCCAGGACAGATCGGGCACCTCAGCGCGGGCGCCCGAGACGTCTGGCCGCCGCCGCGCGCCGGATCTGGTCCCAGACGGCTCTCTCCTCCTCGACCTCCACCGGCTCGGGAGCGAACTGGCGCTGCATCTCCTCCGCCTGCCGGTTCGCACACCACTCCATGAGGGCCTGGTCGATGACCTTGCTCCGGTCCAGCTCCTCGTGCTCCGCCACGTACTCGTCGACCGCTCGCAGCAGCACCGGATCGACGGTCACGCTGACTTTGATCCGCCGATATGTCGCCTGCTTCATCGGATACAGCTTACTACCAGGTCGCTGCTCCCTCCCCAGCCAGCGCGGGCTGGACCGAGGCTTCGGGGGACCACCTCTCGGGCCGTTCAGGGCGAGGAGGTCGACGACGGCAGCAGCGGGTGCCCGATGACGCCCTCCAGGCGCCGGCCCGTCCGCCCCACCGCGCCCTCGGGGGCGGCCCCCAGGTAGCGGCTCCCCACCTCCGGGTCGCGCAGCAGCTCGGCCGCCGGGCGCACCGGCCCCACCCGGCCCAGCTCCACCACCGCCCCCCGGTCGGCGATCTCGAGCGCGGCGGTGGCGTTCTGCTCCACCAGCAGGACCGCCACCCCTTCCCCGCGCAGGGCGCTCAGCGCCTCCAGGACGGCGCGCGCGGCCATGGGGGCAAGGCCCAGCGAGGGCTCGTCCAGCATCAGCACCCGCGGCTCCCTGACCAGGGCCCGGGCCACGGCCAGCATCTGCTGCTGACCGCCCGAGAGCACGCCCGCCGGCCGCCGCGACAGCTCGCGCAGGGCGGGGAAGAGGTCGAAGCAGCGGTCCAGGCGGCGGCGGCCCTCGGTCGAGTCGGGCCGGGCCAGCCCGTGCAGCCCCAGCCGGAGGTTCTCGGCCACCGTCAGACCGACGAAGAGCTGGCGGCCCTCGGGCACCAGGGCCAGCCCCAGCCGCGCCCGCCGGTGGGCGGGGAGGCCGGTCACGTCCACTCCGTCCAGGAGCACGGCGCCGGCCCGGGCCGGATGGAGCCCAGCCAGGCAGCGCAGCAGGGTGGACTTGCCGGCGCCGTTGGCCCCCACCAGGGCCAGGATCCGCCCCACCTCCACCTCCAGCGAGACCTCGCGCAGGACGGTGACCGGCCCGTAGCCGGCGACCAGCCCCCGCACCGAGAGGCTCATCCCGCTCCTCCCAGGTAGGCCTCGAGCACCGCCGGCTCCCGGCGGACCCGCTCCGGCGGCCCGTCGGCGATCACCGCCCCGGCGTCGAGCACCAGCACCCGGTCGGAGACGGCCATCACCAGGCCCACGTTGTGCTCGATCACCGTGATCGTGCAGCCGCTCTCCCGCACCGCCACCAGGGTCTCGGCCAGGGCCCGGGTCTCGCTCTCGTCCAGCCCGGCCGCGGGCTCGTCCAGGAGCAGCAGGCGGGGCCCGCCGGCCAGCGCCCGGCCCACCTCGACCAGACGCTGCAGGCCGGCGGGCAGGTCCCCGGCCCGGCGCCGGCCCAGGTGGGCCAGGCCGAGGAAGGCCAGCACCCGCTCCGCCCGCTCGCGCAGCGCCGCCTCCTCGCGCCGGGCCCGGGGCAGGCGCAGCCCGGCCGAGAGGAAACGCGAGCGCACCTGGTGGTGGGCCCCCAGGGCCACGTTCTCCAGCACGGTGAGGGAGGGGACCAGCCGGGCGGCCTGGAAGGTCCGCATCAGCCCGAGGGCGGGCAGGCGGTGGGGGGGCAGGCCCAGGATGCTCCGACCCTGGAAGCGGACACTGCCCTGCTCCGGGCGGGTGAGCCCGGTGATCACGTCGAGCAGGGTGGTCTTGCCCGCCCCGTTGGGGCCGATCACGGCCCGGATCTCGCCCTCCTCGACCTCGAAGCCGACCCCGTCCAGCGCCCGCACGCCGCCGAACGACCTGACCAGCCCTCGGACCTCGAGCAGCGCGCTCATCCCCGCTCCCGGGCCAGCGCCTCCCAGGCCCGCCGGGCGCCGCCCCAGAGCCCGGCCGGGAAGTAGGTCACGACCAGGACCAGCACGATCCCGGCGATGAGCGGCTCGTAGAGCGCCACCGCCTGGCCGGCCCGGGGCAGGAGCTGGAGGAGGATCACGCCCAGGAGCGGGCCGAGCAGCGAGCGGGAGCCGCCCAGGGCCAGCATCACGATCAGGCTGAAGGCCACCGTGACCGCGATCAGGTCCGGGGAGAAGAAGCGGAAGTAGTCGGCGTAGACGCTGCCCGCCACCGAGGCGTAGACGGCGGAGAGGACCAGGG
>JAJPKS010000131.1 GCA_021323605.1 Bacillota bacterium
CCGCTTCCATGGCAGCGACATCACCAGCTGGCCCCCCGACGAGCGCGGCAAGCGCGGGCTGTTCCTGGCCTTCCAGTATCCCCAGGAGTTCCCTGGGGTCTCGGTGATCAACTTCCTCCGCCAAGCGCTCTCTGCCCGCAAGGGCATCGACCTCTCCGTGCTGGAGCTGCGCCTGTCGATAATGGAGTGGATGAAGCGGCTCGACATGGATCCCTCCTTCGCCGACCGCTACCTGAACGAAGGCTTCTCGGGAGGCGAGAAGAAGCGCAACGAGATCTTGCAGATGGCGATCCTCGAACCCGAGCTCGCCGTGCTGGACGAGACCGACTCGGGCCTCGACATCGACGCGCTCCGGACCGTGGCCGCCGGTGTCAGCGCGCTGCGGAGCCCAGTGCGCGCCGCCCTGCTCATCACGCACCACCAGCGCCTCCTCGATCATGTCGTCCCTGACCGCGTGCATGTCCTCGCTGGCGGCCGGATCGTCCGCTCCGGCGGTCCCGACCTCGCTGCAGCACTCGAGGCCCAGGGCTACGCCATCCTCGATGGCCCGGCTGTCGACCCGCTCGCCGTCTCGACCGGCACCGTCCGATGAGCGCCCCGGCGCGCTGCGCAACGGCGTCTGGCACCCGCACCGGGATGCCGGTGCTGGTTCAAGAGCGGGCATCGGAGCCTGGGTGGCTCAGCGCGGCGCGCCGGCGAGCAGCGGCATGGGTGTGCGCCAACGGTTTCCCGAGCACCAAGGACGAGGACTGGCGCTACACGAGGCTCGACGCGCCGCTCGCCGTACCCCTGGCCGGACCCTCCGGGGAATGGGTCGAAGAGCGCCGGCCTTCGATCTCACCGAGCGAGCTCCCCGGGCCGCCCCTGGGCGGCGCCCGGGTCGTCGTGGTGAACGGGCAGGTCGCAGACGATGTCACCGCCATCGGGGTCGCCCTTCCCCAAGGGGTCCGCATCGAGCCGTTGACCGACGCCGTGCACAGGACCGACGGGCGCCTCGAGCATGCCTGGGTGCGGCGCGCCAGCGGCTATCCCCATGCGCTGCGCGCCCTCAACGACACGGCGGCGCTCGACGGCGTGCTCATCGATCTCCCGCCGGGGACAGTCGTCGAGCAGCCGATCGAGGTCGTCTTCCTCTCGATGCCCGCCGGGCCGCCGGCCTGGTGGCATCCTCGCACGATCGTCGTGGCAGGGCCGGGCGCACGCGCCACTCTGGTCGAGACCTACCTGAGCCTGCCGGGAAGCGAATCGGTCACCAACGCTCTCACCCATATCGATCTCGGCGACGGCGCCGAGATCGTCCACGATGTCCTCCAGGGCGAGAGCACCGACAGCTTCCACTTCTCGTCACTCGAGGCCCGGCTCGGCCGCGGCAGCCGGCTGTGCTCCAGGCTCCTCGCCACTGGTGCGAAGATCGGCCGCCACGAGGTGGACGTGGTCCTTGCCGGCGAGGGGGCCGAACTGACCGTGGACGGGCTGTTCCTCACCGGCGCGGGCCAGCACCACGACAACCCCGTCCTCGTGGACCATGCCGCCGCCTGCTGCCGGAGCCGCCAGCTCTACAAGGGGGTCGTGTCGGGCGACGGTCACGGGGTGTTCAACGGCCGCATCATCGTACGCCCTGGGGCGGCGGGGACCGATGCGGCGCAGGTGAACAAGAACCTGCTGCTCTCCGAGCGCGCCGAGGTGGACACTCGTCCACGACTCGAGATCAATGCCGACGATGTGACCTGCACCCACGGCGCGGCCGTCGGCCAGCTCGATCTCGATGCCCTCTTCTACCTCCGCTCACGCGGCGTCCCCGAGCGCGAAGCCCGGACGATCCTCGTCTCGGGCTTCGTTCGGGAGCTCCTCGACGGCTTCGGCCCGGGGCCGATCCGCCAGCGCGCCGAGCAGCTGGCGATGGCGGCGGGGGTCATCGCTGTCGACGACCACCGCAACGGTTCGGGGGCGAACAGCACCGTCACCACTGATGCTGCCGCCGCCCTCGCTGGAGGCCCGCGCACATGAGGGACGGGGCGAGCGAGATGGTCGAGGTGCGAAGGGACTGCCAGGTGGTGCTCGTCCCGAGCGGCCATCGGGCCGTTCTCCCAGCAGGTGAGCACGTCGTGGTGCTCCAGCGGCTCGGTGGCAGTGTCACCGTCCAGCTCGGCCACGGGGCCCTGGCGCGTCTCGCGGGGGCCGATGCCGACGCCCTGGGCGTCGATGAGCCCAGCGACGATGAGGGTGGGGCCGGAAAGGACGGGGCCAGTGGCCAGGAGTGGCCAGGAGGTGCAACAGGGCCCGGATCACGAGGGCTCGGGCCAGCGCCCTCCGGAGGTCGACGAGGTGCTGGACCGGCTGCGCAGCGTCTTCGACCCCGAGATCCCCGTCAACGTGGTCGACCTCGGCTTGATCTACGGCTGTGAGGTCCACCCGACGCGCTCGGGTGCCTACCGGGTAGCTGTGCAGATGTCGATGACCGCACCGGGGTGCGGGATGGGCGACATCCTGCGTGCCGAGGCGGCCGAGCGGATCCTCGAGATCCCCGGGGTAGCCGACGCCCAGGTCGACCTGGTCTTCGAGCCCCCGTGGGACCTCGGGCGGATGTCAGAGGCAGCTCGGCTGCAGCTGGGGATGTGGTGACCCGTCTCTTCGACGAACATCTCTCACCAGACCCAGCCGCGCACGCGAGGGGTGACGCGATGAAGGTGTCCGCGAAGCAGATGGAGAATGCCCCGGCGAGTGCATCTTCATCAAGGAGCGAGCCGCACCGGTGTTGTGACGCCTCGAGCCGTCTTGCAGCAGCTCACGTCGGTCGATCGGCGGGTTCGGGCCAGCGTCTGGTCACCGCGGCGGTGAGATCGGTGCCCGTCCGTGCGGCGGTGAGCAGGCGCAACGGGCGCGCCGAGAGGTTCGCTGCGACCATGACGCCCGTCGCCGCCAAGAGCACCCCGCCCGCAACGATCGCTGGCGCCCACGATGCGTCGAGACCGGCGCAAAGCGCCCCCGTGCCGGCGGTCACGGTCGCGTAGGTGGCTGCGGCCCAGCCGTGGTGGTAGAGATCGGCGAACATGAGCGGCTTGCCCGACGGTCCGCTGCGTGCCCCTCGTGATCGCAGGAGCGACCAGACGACGAAGGGCACGACCTTGTGGGCGTGGCCGACGAGCGCCTCGAGCAGCCAGCCGCCGAACGCCACCATGGCAGCCGTCACGAGGGCAGTCCCCTGGCGGTCGTGGTGCGGGAGCACGACCGCCCCGGCCAGCGCGAGCCCGACGCCCGCGACGAGCCACGCCGCCGCCGTCGTCACGAAGAGGAGATGCAGGTCGGGCTTCCTGCGGCGGTGCCGCAGATGTACCCACAGCGAGAGCAGGTGTGCGGTGAGGCCGATGCCGAGCACGCCTGCGCCAGCCCACTCGGGGACGGGGGCACCATGGGCGAGTCCGCCGGCCAAGATGGCGGCGCCGAGCCATGTCGCCCATACCGCCACCGTGCCGGCACGATGCCGGCCGGGCAGGTGGGCGAGCATGAACATGGGCCAGAGCTTCTGCGCCACGCCGATGTAGGTGACCCCGAGCCAGGCGAACACACCGAGCACGCCCATCGCGAGGTCGACGTGAGCGGAGAGGACGAACCAGTTCCCCTGGCGGTCTCCAACGAAGGTGGCGCCGAGGAGCGTGGTCGCCGCCGCACCGAGGAGCGAGAGGCGCAGGGCGGTGACCGGGGGGCCCTTGCCTCGCACCGACAACGGCGCCGCGAGGTTCCAGGTGAGCAGGACGAGCCCCACCACCGCGAGCCCACCGCTGGCGGCGGTCACGCCGGCCTGTTCGAACCCGATACCGAGCGGCAGCGCCCACGATGCTGCCAGCCAGGCCGCGAACGTGGCTCGGGCCAACGGGACGGACCGCAGCGGGCGGCCGGTGATGACAGGAGTGAACTGGTGGGTGGCCCCCAGAACGCCCATGGTCAACGCGGCCAGCACGCCGAGGTGCACCGCGGCAATCGCCGGATCGCTGTTGGGATCGGCGGCGGCCGCGGAACGGACCCAGATCCACGCGATGCCGCAGGCGACGAGGCCGGCCGAGGCCGCCGCCAGGAACGAGAGCGGCACCGACGGCGGCGGCACCGCTCCGGGCACCCCCGGCGGCCGGCTCCGCCAGGACCCTGGGGCTCTCAGAGCCTCGGGGCCGCTACCACTGCTCGTCATCGTCCCTATCACCTGCGGGCGTGAGCAGGAGCGCCATGACCTTCGCCGCTTCGGCGACGGTCATCTCGGGGTCGAGGTCGCATGGGCCGACCTCAGGGCCGCGAGCCCGCTCGGCCAGTTCCTCGCGAACGGCGTCCCAGAGGGCGCCGACGTCCTCTGGGCCGACCCCGAGGCTGGACAGCACCGCGTCCTCGACGACGTCCTCCTCGTCACTGAGCAGCGCGCACAGCAGTGCCGAGATGGCGTCGGCATCTGCCGTCCTGCCGTGCTGGTGGGTCTCTGCAGGCATTCAGTCGTACTCCTCGGTCTCGATCGCAGCCGGCGCGAAGCCGACGTGGACGAGGGCCCTGGCCGTCGACTCGACCATGGCCGGCGGCCCGCACACATAGGCAGCATGCGGGCGAACCCCCTCCAGGCTCTCCGACAGCACGCTCGTGTCCACTCGCCGGTGGAAGTGCGCGCGCGGTTCGTCGGGGTCGCGGGTGACGCAGTGGACGACGCGCAACCAGGAATGGCGGCACGCCAGCTCAGCAAGCTCCTCGCGGTAGAAGGCGTGAGCGTAGGTGATCGCCGAGCAGACCAGCACGACGGGCTCGCTCCGGCCCCGCTGCACCGCATGGCGGACCATCGACATGAGCGGCACCATCCCACTCCCCGCCCCGACCAGGAGCACCGGCCCGGCGTCAGTGCCGTCCCAGGTGAAGCGGCCGTAGGGGCCTCGCACCGACAGCCGCTCGCCGACGTGGAGGCCGACCAGCACAGGGGAGAGCAGCCCGCCGGGCACCTCACGGATACCCAGGTCGATCACCGACGGGTCCGGCGTGGGCGACGAGCCGACCGAGTAGGCCCGCTGCACCGGCCGTGGCCGCCCGGGTACCGCCAGGCGCACGTTGTAGTACTGGCCGGGCAGGAAACCGGTCGCCTCGCCGAGCTGGAGCCGCAGGGTGACGGCATCGGGCGCCTCGTCGATCACCGCGGCCACCGTCGCCTCCTGCCACGCCGGTGTGGGCCCGCCCCTGGGTCGCCGCGCACCTCCCGGCGGTTCGACCGTCACCCCGCTCGAACCCCGCCCGAATGCTCCCACGTTCGCCATTGTATCTCTACTAGATCGCAGATTTTCAAGATCCCGCCCCTCCGCAACGGAGAGCTCATCGGCTGCGAAGGATCGTCCAAGCTTTGGCAGGCCGGGCCGGAAAACAAGGCCACGCCCACCTCGAGCTCGACGCGCGACCTCGGGGAGGGCCGACGATCGAGACCGTTGTTCACCCTCGGGGTAGAACTTGTCTGCTAGGTTCCCAGGGCGGGCAAGACGGGCACCGCGACCAGGCACGGCGACCGGTGACGGCCGACGACCGAGCCTCGCCGCCGTCGCCGCGGCCGCGCATGGTACAAGGGAGCCGAGCGGTGCGGAACACGGGCCGCCGAGACGAGGGAGGGTGATGGCATCTCACCCACCGCCGAGCGATGCGCCCGATGGCGGCGGGGGCATCCTGGCCGACACAGGCCTCGTACGCGCCGCGCGCTACCTCCAGCGGGGGTCGTTGTCGTCCGATCGGCGCGAGCTCCACCGCAGGGGCGGTCGCCAGGCGGAGGAGTTCTACCGGGAACGCTGGCGGCACGACAAGGTCGTGCGCTCCACCCACGGGGTGAATTGCACCGGGTCCTGCTCGTGGCACGTCTACGTGAAAGACGGGATCATCACCTGGGAGACCCAGGCCGTCGACTACCCCTCGGTCGGCCCGGAGTCCCCCGAGTACGAGCCACGAGGCTGCCCGCGAGGTGCATCCTTCTCCTGGTACACCTACTCCCCGGCGCGGGTGCGCTACCCGTACGTCCGCGGGGTGCTGCTGGAGGCGTTCCGCGCCGCCAAGGCCGCCGAGGGTGGCGACCCGGTGGCCGCGTGGGCGGCGATCACCTCGGACCCCGACACGGCCCGCCGGTACAAGCAGGCACGGGGCAGAGGCGGTTTCGTCCGAGCCGCGTGGGCCGAGGTCCTCGAGCTGGTGGCCGCGGCCCACCTGCACACCGTGACCGCCTCCGGCCCCGACCGCACGGCAGGCTTCACGGTCATCCCGGCCATGTCGATGGCGTCCTACGCCGCCGGCACCCGCTTCTACTCGTTGCTCGGCGGCACCATCCTATCCTTCTACGACTGGTACGCCGACCTCCCGCCGGCCTCCCCCCAGGTTTTCGGCGACCAGACCGACGTGCCCGAGTCGGCGGACTGGTGGAACGCGTCGTACCTGATCGTCTGGGGCACCAACCTGCCGATCACCCGCACCCCCGACGCCCACTTCATGACCGAGGCCCGTTACCGCGGGCAGAAGGTGGTCGTCGTGTCTCCCGACTACTCGGACCACACCAAGTTCGCCGACGACTGGCTGGCGGCCAACCCGGGCACCGATGGGGCGCTGGCGATGGCGATGGGGCACGTGATGCTCACCGAGTTCTACCGGGACCGCACGGTCCCGCGCTTCGAGCACTATGCCCGCACCTACACCGACCTCCCCTTCCTGGTGTCGCTGCAGCCGCGGGGCGAGGGGTTCGTCCCCGGGCACTTCGTGTCCGCGGCCAGCCTCGGAGCTGACGCGGCACGCCAGGAGCATGCCGAGTGGAAGACCGTGGTCTTGGACGAGGAGACCGGCGAGCCGGCCGTGCCCAACGGCTCGATCGGCTTCCGCTGGGGCGAGGAGGGCAAAGGGCGCTGGAACCTCGATCTCGGGGAGGTCCGCCCTGCCCTGAGCTGCTACGGCCGCCCGGGAGCCGAGGCGGTGGCCGTCGAGCTGCCCCGCTTCGACGTCGGCGACCAGGGGGGAGGCGTGCTCCGCCGCGGCGTACCTGCGGTCCGAGTCGGCACCCAGCTCGTGACGACGGTGTTCGACCTCGTGATGGCGCACTACGGCGTCGGCCGGCCCGGGCTCCCGGGGGACTGGCCGGCCGGCTACGACGACGCAGGGTCCCCCTACACGCCGGCCTGGCAGGAGCGGATCACCTCGGTGCCCGCTTCGGCGTGCACCCGCGTGGCCCGGGAGTTCGCCCGCAACGCCGAGGTCTCCGGCGGCCGGTCCATGATCGCCATGGGGGCGGGGACCAACCACTGGTTCCACTCGGACCAGATCTACCGGACGTTCCTCTCCCTGCTCATGCTCGGCGGCTGCGAAGGCGTGAACGGCGGCGGCTGGGCGCACTACGTCGGCCAGGAGAAGGTCCGCCCCCTCACGGGCTGGTTCACCCTGGCCTTCGCGTACGACTGGGTGCGCCCCACCCGGCACATGCCGGCGACTCCCTACTGGTACCTGGCGACCGACCAGTGGCGCTACGAAGGTGCCCGCGCCGACGCGCTGTCATCGCCCCTCGGCGAGGGGCGCTTCGCCGGCAAGTCGACAGCAGACCTCTACGCCTACGCGGCCCGCCAGGGCTGGATCGCCTCCCACCCCGCCTTCGACGCGAACCCGCTCGACCTCGCCGACGAGGCCGAGGCCGCGGGCAGGAGCGTGGAGGACCACGTGGTGGGCGAGCTCCGAGCGGGGCGGCTGCGTTTCGCCGCCTCGGACCCCGACGCACCGGCCAATTTCCCCCGGGTGCTCACGGTGTGGCGCTCGAACCTGCTCGGCTCGTCGGGCAAGGGGCACGAGTACTTCCTCCGCCACCTGCTCGGCGCCGACAACGCCGTGGCGGCCGACGAGTGCCCGCCCGAGAGCCGCCCGGCCGAGGTCGTCTGGCGGCAGGACGCCCCGGAGGGAAAGCTGGACCTCCTGGTCGACATCGATTTCCGGATGGTGTCGACCGGCATCTACGCCGACGTGGTGCTGCCGGCGGCGACCTGGTACGAGAAGCACGACCTGTCCTCGACCGACATGCACCCTTTCGTGCACTCCTTCAACCCGGCGATCGCGCCGCCATGGGAGGCACGGAGCGACTTCGACATCTTCGCCGACCTGGCCGACGAGGTCTCCCGCCTGGCCGAAGGGCGCCTCGGTGTGCGCCGTGACGTGCTGGCGGTGCCGCTCGGCCACGACACGCCCGACGAATGTGCCCAGCCGGGTGGCCGGGCCCTCGACTGGGCGTCCGGCGAGTGCGAGCCCGTGCCCGGCACGACGATGCCCCGCCTCGTCGTGGTCGAGCGGGACTACGCGCACCTGGGAGAGCGGTGGCGTGCGCTCGGTCCCCTCGTCGACGAGGTCGGCGCCACTACCAAGGGGGTCACCCTGCCGGTCGGCTCGGAGGTCGGATGGCTGGCATCGAGGAACGGCACCGTGCGCACCGGTGTCGCAGCCGGCCGCCCCCGCCTGGACCGCGACGACCGGTTCTGCGAAGCCATCCTCGCGCTCTCGGGCACGACCAACGGCCGGCTGGCCGTCGCCGGCTTCGGGGCGCTCGAGGAGCGCACCGGGGTCAGGCTCGCCGACCTGGCGCACGAGCGGGCCGGGGACCGCATCACCTTCGCCGACACGGTCACCCAGCCCCGCGCCGTCATCTGCTCGCCGGAATGGTCGGGAGCGGAGTCCGAGCGGCGCCGCTACGCCCCCTTCACCGTGAACGTCGACCGGCTGAAGCCCTGGCACACCCTCACGGGCCGCCAGCACTTCTTCTTGGACCACGACTGGATGGCCGAGCTGGGTGAGTGGCTGCCCACCTACCGGCCACCACTCGGCATCGCCGAGACGTTCGGCGACCAACGCCGCGGCGCCCCGGACCGTCCCCAGCTGGTGGCCCGCTACCTCACCCCGCACTCCAAGTGGTCCATCCACTCCGAGTACCAGGACAACCTCCACATGCTGAACCTGTTCCGGGGCGGGCCGGTGATCTGGCTGAACGACCTCGACGCGGCCCGGATCGGCGTGGCCGACAACGACTGGATCGAGGCCTACAACAGGAACGGCGTGACCGTGGCCCGGGCCGCGGTCACCCACCGGGTCCCCCCGGGGACCGTGCTCATGTACCACGCCATCGACCGCCACCTGCAGATGCCGGTGTCGGAGACGTCGGGGCTGCACGGGGGAACCGACAACTCCCTCACCCGGGTGGTGATGAAGCCGACCCACATGATCGGCGGCTATGCCCAGCTGTCCGCTGGCTTCAACTACTACGGACCGACCGGGTCCCAACGCGACGAGCTCGCCGTCATCCGGCGGCGCTCCCAGGAGGTCGAGTTCTGACAACGCCTCCGAGGAGCGAGCGGGCCCGGGGATGGAGAGGAGCCCCATGAGGATCATGGCCCAGGTGTGCATGGTGATGAACCTCGACAAGTGCATCGGCTGCCACACCTGCTCGGTCACCTGCAAGCAGACCTGGACCAACCGACCGGGCACCGAGTACGTGTACTTCAACAACGTCGAGACCAAACCGGGGCTCGGCTATCCGGCTCGCTACGAGGACCAGGAGGAATGGAAGGGCGGCTGGACCCTCGACAGGAAGGGCCGCCTCGAGCTCAAGGCCGGGAGCCGGCTGAAGAAGCTGGTGTCGATCTTCTACAACCCCGACCTGCCCACCATCGAGGACTACCACGAGCCGTTCAGCTACGACTACGCCAGGCTGATCACGGCCCCTGCCGGCACCAAGGCGCCGTCGGTCTCGACCCGCTCGGCCCTCACCGGCCGGGAGATGAACCCGACGTGGGGAGCCAACTGGGAGGACGACCTCGCCGGGGCGCCGGCCCGGGCGCGCCAAGACCCCAACATCGTGGCACTGGCGGCGGATGCAGCCGAGAAGGTGAAGCTCGACTTCGAGTCGGTCTTCATGTTCTACCTGCCGCGCATCTGCGAGCACTGCCTCAATCCCTCGTGCGTGGCGTCCTGCCCGTCGGGCGCGATGTACAAGCGCGAGGAGGACGGCA
>JAJPKS010000471.1 GCA_021323605.1 Bacillota bacterium
CCCTCCTCGTCCCGGAGGTGGTAGGTGGCCGCCGTCGCCCGGTAGGGGATGCCGGCGACCCGGCCCTCGGTGGTCGACTCCCGTTCCGGCGGCGGCTCGGGCCGGGGTCGGGCCGACGCGGCGTCGGTCCCGCGTTCCTCGCTCGTCATCGCCTGGCCTGGGCTATTCTGCCCCGGTGGACCTGGCGCTCGTCGACCCCGGGCGGGGGCGTGGCCGGTGAGGGTGGCGGTCCTGGGCGGCGGGCACGGCGCCCTGGCCACGGCCGCCGACCTCGCCCTGCGCGGCCACCGGGTGCGGCTGGCGCTGCGCAACCGGGAGCGTTTCGCCGAGGTCTTCCGAACCGGCCGGATCGCGATCGAGGGCGCCGCCGGCGAGGGGGTGGCCCGGCTGGACGAGGTCACCGACGACCACGCCGCCGCGGTCCGGGAGGCGGACCTGGTCCTGGTGCCGATGCCGGCCACCGCCCAGGAGGAGATCGCGGAGCGGATCGCGGCGGCGGTGGCGCCGGGCCAGGTGGTCTGCCTGATGCCGGGCACCTGGGGGGCCCTGGTGATGGGGCGGAGGATTCCGGGCGGGGTCTTCGCCGAGACCGCGACCCTGCCCTACGGCGCCCGCCAGAGCGGCCCCGCCGCCGTCCGCTGCGCGCTGCACGCCCGCCACCTGCCCACCGGCGTCTACCCGGCCCGGGAGACCTCGCGGGCGCTGGCGGTGGTGGCCCGCGCCTATCCCCAGGTGGAGGCGGTCGAGGACTCCCTCTCGGCGGCGCTGCTCAACGCCAACGGGGCCCTGCACGCGCCCCTGGTCCTGCTCAACGCCGGGCCCCTCGACCGGGGGGAGTACGACCTGCACGTCGAGGGCACGACCCCGGTCGTGCGCCGCCTGATCGAGGCCCTGGACGCCGAGCGCATCGCCCTGCGCCGGGCCCTGGGCTACACCTCGCCCGACTGGCCCCTGCGCGACTACTACGCCGACGCCGACTGGCTCTACGGCCCCGGTGCCTTCTCGGCCGTGCAGCGGCGGTCGGTCTGGCGCGAGCGGTTGCCCTTCGAGCACCGCTACCTGACCGAGGACGTCGGCCTGGGGCTGGTGCTCTGGTCCTCGCTGGGACGTGCCCTGGGCGTGCCCACGCCCCTCGCCGACGCCTGCATCGCCCTCGCCTCCGCCGTCCTGGGCCGGGACCTGCGAGCCGAGGGCCGCTCGCTGGAGCGGCTGGGCCTGGCCGGGCTCGACCGCGACCGGCTCCGCGCCCGGCTGTGACCCGCTTCGGCGTCCAGCTGCACGGGAGCTTCCCGATGTGGGAGTACCCGGCCCTGGCCCGGGCGGTGGAGCGCCACCCGGTGTTCGCGGAGCTGACCGTGCACGACGTGCTCTGGTGGCGGCCGGTGTGGCCCATCCTGACCCTGATCGCCGAGCACACCGAGCGGGTCGAGGTCGGCCCCGACGTGACCCATCCCTACCTCGTCCATCCGGTGGTGATCGCGCAGAACGTCGCCGCCCTGGACGAGCTGAGCCGGGGCCGGGCGGTGCTGGGCCTGGGCCGGGGCTCCTTCCTGGAGCCGCTCGGCCTGCGCCGGCGGGAGGCGGCGGAGGCGGTCCGGGAGACGGCCGGGCTGGTGCGGCGCTTCCTGGCCCGGGACCGGACGCCCCACGCCGGCCGCTGGCCCGCCGGTCCGGGGGCGGTCTTCAACTGGACACCGCCCCGGCCGGAGGTGCCCATCTTCGTCGGCGCCTTCGGCCCGGGCATGGCCGAGGCGGCGGCGGCCTGGGCGGACGAGGTGCGGCCCCCCGGCATCTGGGACACCGCCTTCTTCCTCGACCTGCGTTCCCGGGTCGAGCGCGCCGCCGCCGCCCTGGGCCGGCGGGTGGAGGTGGGCTGCGACGTCTGGGTCTCGGTCGACCGGGACCGCGGGCGGGCACGGGAGCTGGCCCGGGTCCAGCTGGCCCGCTTCCTGCCCCAGATGGGGGCCATGACCCGCTTCTACGGCATCGACCCTGAGGCGCCGGTCGACGACCGGGTCCTCGACACCCTGTTCGCGGCCGGCTCCCCGGCCGACCTGGAGCGGGGCCTGGAGCGCCTGCTGGCGGCGCGGCCGGCGACCGTGGTCTTCAGCAGCCGGCTGGGGCCGGACCCGGTTCGGGCCCTGGAGCTGCTGGCGGGCGTGGTCGAGCGGGTGGCCGGCGAGGCCGTCGGGTAGCCGCTCGGCGCCGGCTCGGGTATGCGATTCGAGCAGCATCGAGGCGGGCGCGGGCGGGACCCGGCCAGAGAGGGAGGGAGGAGGTGAGCGGCGAGGAGGCGCGGCCCGAGGCGAGGGCGCCGCACGCTCCGGGGGAGCTGCGGCGGGGGGCGGTGGGACTGTGGGAGGCGGTCTTCCAGTCCTTCTCTTTCGTGGGCCCGGCCGGGGACGTGGCCATCCTGCTGGTGGGCACGGCCGCCTTCGCGCTCGGCGCCACCCCCCTGGCCGTCCTCATCGCCTGGATCGTCTACGGGCTCTGGATGATCGTGCCCACCGAGTTCTCGACCGAGATCGTCAACGCCGGGAGCTACTACGCCTACTCGGCGCGGGGGCTGCGCGGAGGCGGCGGGGTGCTGGCGGTCTGGTTCTGGGACGGGGAGAACCTGACCGGGCCCGCCTTCGCCGTGCTCGGGCTGAGCTCGTTCGTCTACCTGATCAGCTCCACGCTCTCCGGCCTGGGCTGGATCTGGGCCCCGATCTCGGTCGCGGTCCTGCTCTTCGGCGTGGTGCTCTCCTACCTGGGCATCCGGCCCTCGCTGGCCTACACCATGTGGGCGGGCTTCGCCGAGGTCGACTTCCTGGTCGTGACCGCGGTCGTGATCATGGTCCGGCTCGGCCAAGCCAACATCCTCGACCCGTTGCCGCTGAGGGAGTGATGGTCCCATCAAGCGGCACTCTCACGGGTTGCCCTTACCGCGACTCTGCGCTTCACGGAGGCTCCAACTGCGCCTAGTACTACAGCGCCGGTTAGAGGGGATCGGGATGGTCATGCAGCCAGCGATCTCGGTGACAACGACGAGCTACAGCCTTGCGTCGCTGCTGGTTCTCCCACCAGGCGATCGCGAGGGCCGGCGTCCACTCCCGCCGAGGCAGGACGACTTCCAGGAGCTGGCGTACTTCCGGAACTGATGCCGAGATGCCATTTTTTTCCACTTCAGCTGCACCGACTTCAGGAACGCGAGGACGAGCATGACCAACGTGATGTGGTGATGCCAGCCCCGGTACTTCGTGACCTCGTAGTGATCGAGGCCTAGTTCGCCCTTGGCCAGCTCGAGGTTCTCCTCGATCGTCCAGCGCAGGCAGCCCACCCGGGCCATCTCGGCCAGCGCCACCGTCTCCGGCGCGTTCGAGAGGTAGTACGTGAACTCCTTGGGATTTCGGCAGCCCACCGGCCGGCGGGCCATCATCCAGCCCCAACTCCCCGGCCGCTTGTGACGCTTCTCGACCACCCTCACTCGGGCGAACTGGTACTCGCGCGGCCCCTTGGCCCCTTCGGTGACCTGATGCCTGATCCAGTCGGGTTCGGACAACGTCGCCATTAACTCCGCCACCGTCATGGCTGCGGCGAGTCTGCAGTGGGCCGCTTCCGCCGCCTCGGCCGACCCAGCTTCCCGCCCTCGGGCACCTGCCAGTTCGGCTCCCGGCTCCAGACCTCGGCCGTGCTCTTGACCTCGAAGCAGTACCACTTGCCCGGGTCGTCGACCATCTGCCGGAGATCGTGGTCGTGCCCGTACGCGGGGCCGGCCGTGACCCACTGGTAGGGGAGGTGCGCCCGGTTCCGGGCAGCCGCCAGCATCTCGGAGCCCAAGACGATCTTGATCCAAAAGCTCAGCTCTTCGGGCAGGCTGGCCCGCTCACGCCGGGCCTCCCACTCCGGCCCAAACCACTTCTCTGGCACGTACAGCCGCCGATCGACCAGCGTGTGCCCATGCAGGGTGGCGTAGCCCAGGAAGACCCCGACCTGACAGTTGTCTACTTGCGTCAGCGTCCCCGAGTACTGCCGAGCCGCTCCCGCCGACCAGATCCCCTTTTTCGGGGGCTCCCCATCGGAATGCATTCCGATGGGGTCCCTTCGGGAGGCCGGTGTCGTCCAGGATCAGGACCCTGTTGCTGGTCCCCATCAACTCGCCCACGAAGCCCTGCAGCTCGTCGGTGCAGTCCTCGTCGTCCCAGGGCGAGTCGCTCAGGGCCTCCTGCAGCTTGCGTGGCGGTGCCTCGACCTGCTCGGCGATGTTCTCGACGTTCTTGCGTACGATGGGCAGCGCCAACCCGAACAGGTATTTCCGGCTCCAACTCCGGGACTCCGAGCGCGGAAAGAAGCGGCCGAATCGAGCGTGGAACCTCTCGAGTTCGGGAAGCAGCGCGTACAGATCATCAGCGGTCACGCCGGAGTCCCTCCCATCGGCCACTGCGATCGGATCGAGGCTGTGGCGGTAGTCCTACGGTCTCAGCATAGCTTCGTGTCCAACCGTCGCCGCAGTACTAACGAAGCGACCGGAACGCCGCGCGAATCTCCTGTGAGAAGAGTTGGGGCTGCTCCCAGGCCGCGAAGTGGCCGCCCCTGTCGAGCTCGTTGAAGTAGATGAGGTTAGGGTATGCCCGCTCGGCCCAACTCCGCGGGGTTTGATAGAGCTCGCCAGGAAAGACGCTTACAGCAGCCGGAATAGAGACGTTCTTGACCCCGAAGAAACTGAACTTGTTCTCCCAGTAGAGACGGGCCGAAGAAATCGCCGTGTCCGTCAGCCAGTAGAGCGTTACGTTGTCCAGGATCTCGTCTCCTGTAAGTTCACCCGAGGGATGCCCATCAAAGGCGTGTGCGATTTGCTCATAGCTGTATGCGTCATGGTCAATCATAAAGGCTGCAAGGCCGACGGGTGAATCCGCCAACCCGCACAACGTTTGCGGTCGTGTCCCCATCATGATTGCGTAGCCTATACCATTTGTGAGGACGAAATTCAGCTGTTTCCACGCACGTTTTTCGTCGTCTGAGAGACCAGATGGCGGCGGGCCACCGGACTGGATCGCCTTTTCAACATCGGGTGGAATAACGCCAGGCATGTTAGAGTGCATGCCGAGCAGTTCCGGATGTGCTTGTGTAGCCATAAC
Organism: Bacillota bacterium; assembly: GCA_021323605.1. Classification (GTDB taxonomy): domain Bacteria; phylum Chloroflexota; class Dormibacteria; order Dormibacterales; family Dormibacteraceae; genus CADDZO01. The sequence goes on from JAJPKS010000471.1 coordinate 5,121, forward strand.
ATCCGTGATGACCGCACCCCAATCGCCGCCTTGCGCCACAAATCGCGTGTACCCGAGGCGCTTCATCAGAACGGTCCAGGCACGGGCGATGTGAGGAGGGTCCCAGCCGGTCGTGGTCGGCTTTCCAGAAAACCCGAAGCCCGGTAGCGACGGGATCACGAGGTCAAAAGCATCCGAGGAACTCCCGCCATGTGCCGTTGGATTCGTCAGTGGATCGATGATCTTCAGCAGCTCGATGATCGAGCCGGGCCAGCCGTGCGTGACGATGAGCGGCAACGCATCCTCATGGTCCGAGCGAACGTGAATGAAATGAATGTCCAGCCCATCGATCTCGGTCATGAATTGCGGTAGGGCGTTCAGCTTCGCCTCGCACTTGCGCCAATCGTGATCCGCCACCCAATACCGCGCAAGTTTCTGAATCGTCGCCAGCTGCACGCCCTGAGAATGGTCTGCGACAGTCCCCTTGTCGGGCCAATGCGTTGCTGCAATGCGCGCATGCAACGCCTCCATCTTCGCCTCAGGGATCTCGATGCTGAAGGGTCGGATCGCCGGCGCTTCCGCTGAGTTTTCGCTCATGACAGACATGTGGTTCTCCCTGGTTTGATGGACGGATCCAGTCGCGCCCATGGTATTCTCGTCTGTATCCCGGTCTGTACCCTGCCTCGTGGCCGCACACCGACTGGCGGCGCTGCCGCGACCGGCCATCTGGTGGACCCTCCCAGGCATGCTCGACGCCAACCTCGACGTCGCTCCAGGACCGTCTCATGTGACGGTCTACCCATCCCCGCCAGCCGCCCCGGCCGTTTGGTTAGATAGGCAAAACCATGAGGAACGTGACATCCGCCAAGTTTGCGCCCACGAGAGCACCTCGGACCGGTCATTTGACTCGATTTCCGTGCAAATCCCTATATCCCAGCACCGGCAGGTAGCGGTGCTCGACCGTGGATCACGCCACAGCGACCGTCCTCCCGGCGCCGGTCGATGACGCCCGGCTGCGTGCTCGTGCGCCAACGTGCACGAGGCCGCGATCGTGATGCCACCTCTACCCCATGCACCCGGGCGACCGCCCCGCCGACGTCCGGCGGGTGCCGCGCGCGGCCAGGGCCCGGATCTTCCCTTCGGATTGATCCCTGCGACGCCGGCCCCGCCGGGGCCAGCTTCGATCGGGGCTGGCGGCCCACCTGGACCGAGGGAGACATCCCTTCGCCGATGAGGTCCTGGTCGCACGTCCTCACCCCGAGCTGCACTGCGGCCACGCGCACGACATACTCGACCCGGTCCCGCGGCTCGCTCGGTGCGCTGTCTCAGAGACCGAGGGGCGCGGACCAGGCCGAGCGCCCGGCACGGGCATGGACAGCCGTTCCATTCGAGAACCCCTTCAACCTCTGCGACCACCGACGGCGGCTGGATCCGGCGCCAGTCGTCGGGCAGGCGGTGGCCGAATCGGTCGCCGGGCGGGGGCTGCGCACGATCGCCGAGGAGTGGGTCCTCCCCCCGGCACCGGACTGGCGCTGCCGGCACCGGGTGTGCGCCGCAGCTGGCGCTGGAGCTGGGCCGATTGGGGGCGGAGCTCCCACCGCAGAACAGAGGCCCGGAGCGAGCCGGGGCGATGTCGCTCTTCACCTACTCGCCGGCCTGGCCCTGGTGCTGCCCGCCTACGCCCTGACCGCGGGCTGGGGCGTCGCCCACATGCCCAGCTACGCCCGATCGCCCGATCCAGGCCTGATCGTGTACCGGCGCTACCTGGGGACGGCCGGCTGGGCGCTGCTGGTCCTCTTCACCGTCGACAGCTACCTGACGTACATGGTGGCCAAGGTCAACGCCGTGACCCGGATCTGGCTCAGCGCCGGCCGCGACGGCATCCTCTTCCGCCCCCTGGCCCGCGTCCACCCTCGCTTCCACGCCTCCCACCTGCTGGTGGCCTTCCTCTTCGCCGTGGTCGTGGTCGTCCCCTCCAGCGTCTTCCCCCTCCCCGCCGCCCCCATCGGCTCGGCGGTGCTGGTGGCGCCGGCCTGGCTCCTGGCCGGCTTCGGCGTGACCTATCGGTACGCCCGCCGCCACCCCGACCTGCTGCGCCTGGGGCTGAGCCGGGGCTGACGCCGGGGTCGGAGGACGCCCGGCCTCACCGGCCGGGATGGGGCGGCCGGGCGTGGCGTCCGACGCCGTTGTGGCCGGAGGAGGTCGGCCAGCGAACCCGGACGTCATCCATCTCCGACCAGCCCTCGGGCTCGATCAGCCCGGTGTCCCGAAGCCGCCGGAGCATGACCTCGTAGCCGACCTGGAACTCCGCCGCCAGGCGCAGCACGGCCTCGGCCGTGATCCTCGCCGGGGCCCGCGCCCACAGCGCCTCGCGGCCGACCAGGAAGCGCGCGGCGAAGCCGCTGGCCCGGCGCTGGCGGTCGTCGCATCCGGGCCGCTCCAGGTCCCGCTCCACCTCCCGCTCCACGTGGGGCTCGTCCCCGTACAGGTGGTGGGCGAGCAGGTGGGCGGCCACGAACCGGGTGCGGGCGGGCAGCCCGGAGGGGTTGAGCAGGGCCACCCCGTGGCCGGTGTAGACGGCCTCCGGCCGCCCGCGGCCCAGGGGACGGGTGGCGACGGTGAGGCCGAGGGCGCCGAAGGCCGCCTCCAGGTCGGGCACGGCCACCTCGGGGCGGATGCCCGCGCTCAGCCGGACCCGCTCGGCATCGGCCTCGATGGGATCGAGCCAGGACGACATCTCCTCCCCCGTGACCAATGGACTGGACATCCTACCAATGGGCATATCCTAGTTCAGCTCCTCCCGTTTCGAGCCCCGAATCCGGCCCTCGGGGTCGGCCCGGAACGGTGACGGCGGTGGATCGACCTGGGAGGAGACCCCGAGGTGGCTTGACAGTCGATCCGGGGGCGCCGAAAATGGTCCTACCAATGATCCAATTCGCCGCCGCGCCGTCATGCCCGACACGTTGAGCGTCCGCCAGGTCAGGAAGGCGAAGGTCTACCACGAGATCGTCGCCCAGCTGAAGGAGCTGATCGCCCAGGGGCGGATCAAGCCCGGCGACCGGCTGCCGCCGGAGCGCGAGCTGGCCGAGCTGTTCCGGGCCAGCCGGAACTCGGTCCGGGACGCGCTGCGGGTGCTGGAGCAGATGGGGCTGATCGAGAGCCGCCAGGGAGACGGCACCTACGTGCGCAGCGTCAGCCCCGAGGAGCTGACCGAGCCCCTGGCCCTGCTCCTGCTCCAGAGCCGCAACCAGATGCACGAGCTCTGGGAGGTGCGCCGGCTGCTGGAGCCGGCGGTGGCGGAGTTCGCCGCCGCCCGTGCCACCGAGGAGGAGCTGGCCGAGATGGCCTCCATCCTGGAGGCGCAACGGCGCAAGGTGGAGGCCGGGTTCCTGGCCCTGGAGGAGGACACCGCCTTCCACGAGCTGATCGCCCAGGCCGCCCGCAACACCGTGATCCTGCGGGTCATGGACACCCTGGTCGACCTGCTCCGGCAGTCGCGCGAGCGCTCGCTCCAGCGCGGGGACCGGCCGGCGCTCTCCCTGCGCGGCCACCTGCGCATCCTGGAGGCGCTGCGCCGCCGCGACCCGCAGGGGGCGCGGAGCGCGATGCTCCAGCACCTGCGCGAGATGGAGGAGCAGGCCCTGCCCGAGGACGAGCTGTGAGGGGTGCCGAGGAGGGGCGGGTGAGGCAGCGGCGGCGGCACCGGCCCATGCGGAGGTCGGGGGAAAAGGAGGTGACGTGCGAGGCGAGAGGCCGGGCGACCGCGATCAGGGTGCGGTGACGGTGATGAGTGAAGGGAGGATGTGATGGCCGCCGGTTCCGTCGACATCACCTATCGGGGCGTCTTTCAGAAGAACCTCGCCGGCGTGATCACCAAGGAGCTGGTGAGGGCGGCCCGGCGCGAGGGCAAGATCGGCGGCACGGTGCAGCGCTACGGGGACTCCCCGGAGCGCAACGGGGTGCCGGCCAAGCAGTTCGCTGTGATCGCCGAGGACGAGGACGCGCTGCGGGTCGAGATGACCAAGTACGAGCCCGACAACGTGGTGGCCGTGTGCGTGATGGACGACACCCTCACCAAGGGGGTGGAGTCCTGGGCCTGGTACGGCGTCCAGCCGATCAACATCAACCTGGCCCCCGGCGGCACGTTGCTGGTGGTCTCGCGGCGCTCCCCGGAGGAGCTACTGCGCTGGATCCCCCGGCGCGAGTTCGATTGGAACCTTGCCATCCTCCCCGGCCAGCCCTCCTTCGGTGGGCTCTGGGTCTACCACGACGACGGGACCGACTACCGCACCATGGGAGCGGTCTCCCGGGTCACGGGCGGGCTGGTCGGCCTGCAGAGCCTGGTCGCCCAGGCCGAGTCCGGCCCCGACGCGGCCCGGCGCGTGGGTTTCCTGCACGAGGGCTACGAGGCGGTGCAGATCCACCCGGTGCCGGCCGGGGTGGGCGCCGAGGACACCTACCGGCCCGTCGAAAAGCCGGGCTGGACGGAGATGCGCGAGGGGCTGGTGATCCCGGCCGTGAAGGTGGGCGGCAACAACGAGCTGTTCAAGAAGTACACCACCCGCACGGCCCGGCCGCTGGTCAAGTTCGACGCCTGCGTGAAGTGCCAGGTCTGCTACGCGGTCTGCCCGGACGAGTGCTTCGTCCCCACCCCCGCCGGCCACTACGACGTCAACTACGAGCACTGCTGCGGCTGCGGCATCTGCGCCCAGACCTGCCCCGTCCCCGGCTGCATCGAGATGGTGGACGAGCTGGTCTTCGACTC
>JAJPKS010000162.1 GCA_021323605.1 Bacillota bacterium
GAGGAGGTCAAGCTGCGGGCGGCGGCCGCCCTGGGCGCGGACCGCCTGCAGACCCTCTCCCGGGTCGTCTTCCCGGCCACCGTCCCCTACATCGTGACCGGGTCCCGACTGGCCATGGGCAACTCCTTCCTGACCATCGTCTCGGCCGAGATCATCGCCGCCGAGCACGGCATCGGCGCCCTGATCTGGAACGCGCGCAACTACGCCGCCACCGACCAGGTCTTCGCTGGGATCCTGGTCCTGGGCGCGATGGGGTTCGTCTACGACCGGGTGATCCGGGTCGTCACCGGGCGGCTCCTGCGCCGCTACGGTGTGCGGACGTGACCCTCCAGATCGCCGTCGCCGGGGACGTGGTGCTGCTGAGCCCGCTGGGGCGGCCGACGGCCTCGCTGCTGCCGGTCCTGGCCGAGGCCGAGGTCAGCGCCGCCAACCTGGAGGTGGTGTTGACCGCGGACGAGAGCCCCGTCCGGGAGGGGCTCACGCTCAGGGGCGAGCCGGCGCTCCTGGACGACCTGGCCGGCATGGGTCTCGACGCCGTGGGCCTGGCCAACAACCACGCCGGCGACCACGGCTGGGAGCGGCTGCGGGCCATGGCGGCCGAGATCGAGTCCCGCGGCATCCGCACCCTGGGCACGGGTGAGAACGCCGAGGCCGCCTTCGCCCCCCGCCTGGTGGGGGGCGTGGCCCTGGTCGCCGCCACCTGCGTGGCCCCGGCCTCCTTCCTCGCCTCGGAGCGGGGGCCGGGGATGGCCGGGGTGCGGGTGACGACCGAGTGGGAGTTCGACCCGGCCCGGACCGAGTGGGAGCCGGGCTGGCCGCCCCGGGCCGTGACCGGCGTCCGGCCCGACGACGCCGCCCGCCTGCTCGCCGCCGTCCGCCGGGCCCGGGAGCTGTCGCCACGCGTGGCCGTGCTCGTGCACTGGGGGGTCAGCCACCGGGCCACGGCCGAGACCTACCAGCGCCGGCTGGCCCGGGACCTGGCCGGGGCCGGCGCCTCGGCCGTCTTCGGCTGTCACGCCCACACCCTGCAGGGAATCGAGGTGGTGGACGGGGTGCCGGTCTTCCACGGCCTCGGCTCGCTGGTCTTCGGCTACCGGGGGCCGGGGGCGGCGGCGTTCGCCCGCGACGCCGCCATCGCCCTGGTCGACCTCGACCGGGAGGGCCGGGCGACCCGGGCCCGGCTGCTGGTCGGCCGGCTCGACGAGCGGGGCGAGCCGGTGCGCGCCCACCCGGAGCGGGTGGAGCGGGTTCGGGAGCTGCTCCAGGCGGCCGGGGCGGACTGGGGCGCCGAGCTGCGCCGACGGGACGACGTCCTGGAGGTGGCGCTCTGAGGATTGGGGTCGGCCTGCCCACCACCGTCCCGGGTGCCAGCCGGGAGCTGACGCTGGCCTGGGCCCGGCTGGCCGAGGAGCGCGGCTTCGCCTCCCTCGCCACCCTCGACCGCGTCGTCTACGACTGCTGGGAGCCCACGGTCGCGCTCGCCGCCGCGGCCGCGGTCACCGAGCGGGTCCGGCTGGCGACCATGATCCTGATCGGGCCGCTGCGGAGCACGGCCCTGCTGGCCAAGCAGGCGGCGAGCCTGGACGTGCTCTCCGGGGGCCGCCTGGTCCTGGGGCTGGGGCTTGGCGCCCGCCACGACGACTACCGGACGGCCGGGGTCGACCACCGCCGCCGGGGCCGCGATCTCGCCCAGCAGCTGGTCCGCCTGCGCCTGCTCTGGGAGGGCGAGCTGCCGGGGCCGCGCCCGGTCCAGCCGGACGGTCCCCGCCTCCTGGTCGGAGGGCTGGGCGGCCCGGCCTACGTCCGCATGGCCCGCTACTCGGACGGGTTCGTCCACAACGGCGGCCCGCCCCGGGCCTTCGCCGCCGCCGCCGCCCGGGCCCGGGCCGCCTGGATCGACGCCGGCCGGCCGGGCCGACCCCAGCTCTGGGGCCAGGCCTACTGGGCCCTGGGCGACGGGGCCGAGGTCGAGCGCGGGCGCGACGAGCTGCGGCGGTACTACGCCTTCGCCCGGGGTCACGCCGAGCAGATCGCGGCCGGCTGCCTCACCACCCCGCAGGCGATCAAGGACCTCGTCCGCGCCTACGAGGACGAGGGCTGCGACGAGCTGGTCCTCTTTCCCACCCGCCCCGCGCTGGAGCAGCTGGAGCGGCTGGCCGACGCCCTGGGGGGTCCGGGATGAGAATCGACGTCCTGGGCGGGGGGCCGGCCGGCCTCTACTTCGCCGTCCTCATGAAGAAGGCCGATCCCGGGCACGAGATCCGGGTCTTCGAGCGCAACGCCCCCGACGCCACCTTCGGCTTCGGCGTGGTCTTCTCCGAGGGCTCGCTCGACCAGCTGGAGGACGCCGACTACGAGAGCTACCTCCGGATCACGGAGTCGTTCGTGCGCTGGGACCCGCTCGACGTCCGCTACTGGGGCACGACCACCCGGGTCCGCGGCAACGCTTACTCCGGCATCGAGCGCAAGCAGCTGCTCCGCATCCTCCAGGAGCGCGCCCGCGGGCTCGGAGTCGAGCTCACCTTCCACCACGAGATCGCCTCGGTCGAGCCCCACCTGGACGCGGACCTGGTGGTGGGCGCCGACGGCGCCAACTCCCTGACCCGGCGTACCTTCGCCGAGGCCCTCCACCCCACCGTCCGGCTCCACCCCTCCCGGTACGCCTGGTTCGCCGCCGACTTCGCCCTGCCCGTCTTCACCTACGTCTTCCGGGAGACGCCCTGGGGCCTCTTCCAGGCCCACTGCTATCCCTACGACGAGCGGCGCTCGACCATGGTCGTGCTCGTCTCGGAACCGACCTGGCGCCGGGCCGGCCTGGACGAGATGGACGAGGCGGAGTCGCTCGCCTTCACCCAGGCCGTCTTCCAGGAGGACCTGGGGCCGGGCCGGCGGATGATCTCCAACCGCTCGCTCTGGATCAGCTTCCCCTGGATCAGCTGCCGCTCCTGGCACCACGGCAACGTGGTCCTGGTCGGCGACGCCGCCCACACCGCCCACTTCTCGGTCGGGGCCGGCACCCGGCTGGCCATGGAGGACGCCATCGCCCTGGCCCGGGCGCTGGTGAAGTGGAAGGGCAAC
>JAJPKS010000300.1 GCA_021323605.1 Bacillota bacterium
CCCGCACGCTCCTCAAGAGGGAGGGCATCCTTGAGCGCTATGCAGCGTCGAGAAAGTCAGGATCGGCCGCCGTTCAGGCGTAGCGGCTACGGGGGCGGATTCCGGGGTGGTCGCGATGGCAGCTTCCGCCGGCCCTACCCGGATCGTCCCGGCATCGACTACCGGGCCCTGGTCGAGTTCGTCGCCAAGTCGGTGGCGGACCGGCCGGAGCAGGTCGAGGTGCACTCGGTGGATCGAGGCCGCGGCACCATCGCCATCAAGGTCCGCATGGCCGACGAGGACCTGGGCCGATTGATCGGCAAGGCGGGCCGCAACATCGAGGCCCTGAGGACCCTGGTGCGGGTGGCCTCGTTGCGCGACCGCAGACGGGTCTTCGTGGACCTGGCAACCGGGCGGTGAGCCGCGTCCATGGTCCGGGTCGGGTTGATCGTGGGGGCGTTCGGGATCGAGGGGGCCGTCAAGGTGTCCTCCTTGACCGACTTCCCGGAACGGTTCGCGCCCGGGGCTGAGCTGCACCTGGACGGCCGTCGGCTTCGCGTCGAGTGGAGCCGGCCGCGTCCCGCCTGGACCGTGGTGAAGCTGCAAGGGCTCGACGATCGCGCGGCAGCGGAGGCGGCCCGGGGTCGCTACCTGGAGGTGCCGGAGGAGGAGGTGCGCCCCCTCCCCGACGCCGCCTGGTACCACCACGAGCTGGTGGGCCTGTCGGTGAGCACGACCGACGGCCGTGAGCTGGGGACCCTGACCGAGGTGTGGTCGATGCCGGCCAACGACGTGTGGGTGGCACGGCGCGAGGGACACGAGCACCTGATCCCGGCCGTCCACGAAGCGGTGCTCGAGGTCGACCTCGAGCACCGCCGCGTGACCGTGGCCGACTGGATCCTGGAAGTGGAGGAGGCCTGAGCGGCTCGGTCGTGAGGTTCGACGTGATCACCATTTTCCCCGGGCTCTTCGGGCCGGTCTTCGAGCACGGCGTGGTCGGCCGCGCGATCCGGCGCGGGCTGGTCGCGTTGCACGTGCACGACCTCCGGGCCTTCGCCACCGGCCGTCACCGCCAGGTGGACGACGCACCCTTCGGCGGCGGCCCCGGCATGGTGCTGAAGCCGGAGCCCATCTTCGCCGCCGTGGAGGCGATCCGGCCCCGGAACCCGGGGCCGGTGGTCCTGCTCGAGCCCTGGGGGGAGCGGTTGCACCAGGAGATGGTCAGGGGCCTGGCCGAGGAGCCGGGCCTGATCCTCATCTGCGGCCGCTACGAGGGGGTGGACGATCGTGTCCGCCAGGCCCTCGCCGACCGCGAGGTCTCGATCGGCGACTATATCCTGAGCGGTGGCGAGATTCCGGCCCTGGTGGTGATCGACGCCGTGGCCCGTCTCGTCCCGGGCGTCCTGGGTGACGAGGCCTCGCTCGCCCGGGACGCCTTCGGCGCCGGCCAGGGTGGGTATCCGCAGTTCACCCGACCCGCCGAGTGGCGGGGGCTGCGGGTTCCGGACGTGCTCCTCTCCGGAGATCACGCGGCCATCGAGCGCTGGCGTCGCGAGCACGCCCGGGGCCGGGGCGACGCCGCCGTCAACCATGAACCTGGACGAGGACTGAGACCAACATGAACGTGATCGACCAGATCGAGAGGGAGCAGCAGAAGGAGGCCGTGCCCGAGCTCCGGCCCGGGGACACGGTGCGGGTCCACGCCCGGGTGGTCGAGGGCACGCGGGAGCGCATCCAGGTCTTCGAGGGCCTGGTCATCCGGGTCGCCGGCAACGGTCTTCGCCGTAACTTCACCGTGCGGCGCGTCACCCACGGGGTCGGCGTCGAGCGCACCTTCCTGGTCCACTCCCCGCGCGTGGAGAGGATCGAGGTGGTCCGGCACGGCCGGGTTCGGCAGGCCCGTCTCTACTACCTCCGCGGGCGGGTGGGCAAGGCGGCCAGGATCAGGGAACGGCGCGACGAGCCGGCCGGGTCGAAGGCGGAGGCGCTGCGGACCCGGCGGGCGCGGACGGCGGCCGAGCCGGAGGTTGAGCCGGAGGGGTGAGCCGCGGCCGGGCCTCACGGTCACCGTTGCCCCGGTTGAGATCCGGCGTCTAGCCTTCCCCGCGTGAGGAGCCGCCGACGTCCTCGACGCCCCGGGCTCTGGGCGGCGGAGCGCACCGCGTTCGAGATGGGGTACCGGCACGTGGCCGGCATCGACGAGGTGGGCCTGGGGCCGCTGGCCGGTCCGGTGGTCGCGGCCGCGGTCGTCCTCCCGCCCGGGGCTCGGCTCCCCGGTCTCGACGACTCCAAACGGCTCTCCCCGGCGGAGCGCGAACGGTTGGACGGGCTGATCCGAAGGCGAGCCGTCGCCTGTTCCGTCCACGGCGTCGGTCCCGAGGTGATCGACCGGGTGGGCCTGACCCGGGCGCGGCAGCTGGCCATGAACGGGGCGGTGATGGCTCTGGAGGTGCCGGCCGACTATCTGCTGGTGGATGCCTGGGACGTGCCCGACCTGCCCCTACCGCAGATGTGCGTCGTCAAGGGTGACGCGACCTGTGCCTCGATCATGGCCGCGAGCGTGATCGCCAAGGTCCATCGCGACCGGCTGATGGTCGAGTACGACCGGCGGTATCCGGGCTACGGGTTCGCCCTCCACAAGGGCTACGGCACCGCCGCCCACCTCCGGGCCCTGGCCGAGCTGGGGCCGGCCCCCATCCACCGGATGACCTGGGCCCCGGTTCGTGCCCTTACGACCGCCGCCGGCGGATGAGGGATGGCGGAGCGGGACGGGTGCGGCTGGCGAGGGCGGGCGAGCGGGCCGCGGCGGCCTTTCTCGAGCGACACGGGTTTCGTGTCATCGCCCGCGGCTTCCTGGCCCGTCGCGGGGAACTCGACCTGATCTGCCGTCGCGGCGATCGCCTGGTGGTGGTCGAGGTCAAGACACGTACCTCGGAGGCTTTCGGCTCCCCGGCGGAGGCGGTCGACGCCAGGAAGCGCCGGGCCCTGGTGGCGGCGGCGGCCGAGTATCGCGTCCTGGCCGACTGGCGGGGGCCGATCGACTTCGCCGTCGTGGCCGTGCGTCCGGGGGCGGAGCCGGAGCTGATCGAGGACCCCTTCTGACGTCGATCGGGCCGGACCTCCCGGTCGGGCTGGCTCAGAAAGGGAAGCGGGCCAGGTCGGGACCGGCGTTGGCGCGCCGGGCGCGTCCCGAGACCACCATCCGGGGTCGGGTGCGCACGCACTCCGCCGGGTGCACCTCGGGCCGCAGCCCGTCGAAGATCGGAAAACGGAGCATGCCCTCGGGCGACCATTCGGAATAGCGGACCCTCACCACCAGCTCCGGTCGGCACCAGCGCACCGGTGCCGTCACCACCGGAGGTGGCCGGAGCGGCGAGGCGGGGACCTCCAGCTCGGCCAGCCGACGCGTGACCTCGTTGGCCGACTCCTCGTCGAAGCCTCCGGCCACCGCTCCGCAGGGCTGGAGACGGCCGTCCTCGTAGCAGGCCACGAGCAGGGCGCCGAAGGGCTGGCCCGGTCCCCCGGGGGTGGCGCCGATGACCACGAAGTCGTCGCGGCGTACGGCCTCGACCTTGAGCCAGAACGGGCTTCGTTGCCCGGGGACGTAGATGGAGTCGCGGTGCTTGGCCACCACGCCCTCCAGGCCGCGCTCCAGGCAGGCGTCGAACAGCTCCACACCGTCCTCCTCGATGTGCGGGGGGACGGCGAGGCTCGCGGCCGTGGTCACGGCTCGGAGCAGCCGTTCCCGGCGCCGCTGCAGCGGTTGACGGAGCAAGGGGCGTCCGTGGAGGTAGAGGAGGTCGAAGGCGAGGTAGGTCAGGGGCACGGCCTGGAGCAGGCCGGTCCCGCCCGCCAGGCGGCGCCGGAGCGCCTGACGATCCGGCCGTCCCTGGGCGTCGGTGGCCACCAGCTCCCCGTCGAGGACGGTCCCGGGCGGGACCTGGGCGCCGGCCCGCCGGAGCTCCGGCACCATGGCGGTGATGTCGCGCAGTGCCCGGTCCTGGAGCTGAACCCGGCCGGCACGGTCCACGAAGAGCAGACACCGCAACCCGTCCCATTTGACCTCGAAGAGGTAGTCGCGGGAGCTGAAGGGCGCGACGGCCGGCACGGCCCACATCGGCCTGATGGCGGTCGGGAGGTCGTCGACCCCCAGGGCCAGCTGGTCGGTGACCATGTCTCCGAAAGCGTAGGCGGACGGCCCCCCCTTCAGCCAGTCCGCCCGGTGGTTCGCCCGGGTCGAGGTCGGAGACGCCCCCGGGAGCCGACGCGGGCTCTAGCCCGCCTCGACGGCCCGCCGGCGACCGCCCCCCTTGCGCGCGGCCCGGCTCCGCTCCGCCCGCTGCCGCCTGGCCGCCTCCACCGACGCCCGCAACGCCTCCATGAGGTCCATCACCCTGGAGGCCGTCTCCACCTCGGGCGCCGCGGCCACCTCCTCGCCCGCGGCCCTGGCGTTGACGACCCGCACCAACGCCTCGTGGTACTCGTCGCGGTACCGGCCCGGATCGAAGCGCTCCTCGGCCAGGCTCTGCACCAGGTTCTTGGCCATCTGCAGCTCGTGGGGGTTGACCTCCACCCGAGCGGTTCGGCCCTGGATCTCCTGGAGGGGCCGGATCTCGTCCGGCCAGTACAGCGTGTTGAGCAGCAGCACCCCGTCCAGGGGACGGAGCGCACAGAGGTACTCGCGGTCCCGAAGCGCGACCTTGGCCACGGCGGTGGTGCCGGTCTCCTTCAGCGCCTGCAGCAGCAGATGATAGGCCTTGAGGCCGGCCTGCTCGGGCTCGGTGTAGTAGGCGGACCTGAAGTACAGGCCACCCTCGATGCCCCGGTCGGAGACGAACTCCTCGATCTCGATGGTGCGGGCGGTGGCGAGCGGGAGGCTCTCCAGCTCCGACTCCTCCATCACCACGTACCGGTCCGGCCCGACCTCGTACCCGCGCACGATGTCGGCGTAGGCGACCTCGTGGTCACCGCCGGAGCACCAGCGCCGGTGCTGGACGGGGGCCAGGTGCTCGCGGCACAGCTGCCGGAAGGAGGTGGTGTGGGGCTCGGTGGCGACGTAGAGCCGGACCGGGATGCTCACCATCCCGAAACTGATCGCGCCCCGCCACACCGACCGCGTCATGGCAAGCTCGATGTTAACCGATTCATCGTGTTCTATGTCCGATTCGATGGTCGATGTTCTGAGCGTGATGATGGTGGTCGGATCGCCGGTCGGCGCCGCGGTCGGCCCCGTTACCCTCCAGCCATGCAGCTGGGTGATTTCGAGCTCCACCTGATCGTGGCCGGGGGCTGGCGTCCGGACGGCGGGACGTTCTTCGGCGTCGTGCCCAAGGTCCTCTGGCAGCGGCGGAAGCCGGCCGACGAGCACAACCTGATCCGGGCCGCCTGCGTGGGCGTCGTGGTCCGGCACCGGGGGCGCGTGATCGTGTGCGAGACCGGGATCGGCACCAAGCTGGACGAACGGCGTGCCCGGCAGCTCGGGGCCTGGGAGCCGGAGGGCCTCCTCGGCTCGCTTCGTCGGCTCGGGGTGCGGCCGGAGGAGGTGGACGTGGTGGTGACCACCCACCTGCACTGGGACCATGCCGGAGGCCTGACGCGCCGCGCTCCGGACGGACGCCTGGAGTTGACCTTCCCGCGGGCCCGCCACGTGGTGCAGCGGGCGGAATGGGACTTCGCCCTCCATCCCGATCCGCGGTCGCGGGCCGCCTACCTGGAAGAGGATCTCCTGCCCGTGGCCGAGGCCGGGCTCCTGGAGGTGGTGGAGGGCGAGGTCGAGGTCCTCCCCGGTCTGGTGGTCAGGCCGACCGGGGGTCACACCCCCGGGCATCAGCTGGTGCTGTTCCGCCCCTCCCCGGATCTGTCCTGCGCGGTGACCGGCGACCTGGTCGGCCTCCGGCCCCACCTGCGCCTTGCCTGGAACTCGTCGGCCGACCTGGACGTGTTGCGGGTGATCGAGGAGAAGGCACGTCTCCTGGAGGAGGCCGCCGACCATCGCTGGCTACTCGTGCTCGGACACGAGGTCGACGGCCCGGCCGGCTACGTCGACGCCCAGGGCGGGTGGACGCCGGAGCCGGCGCTCAACGACGAGGTCGAAGAGGAGCTGACGGGGCGCGAGGACGCCCGGTGAGAGGACGCCCGGGCCGGGCTCGCGGCCGGGCGCGTCCCCCGCGCCACGGGGCTTCGGCCCGCCTCCCTAGCCGGCGGGGCCGGGGACGGCGAGACCGTGGCCCGCGATCGCCCTGCCGGCGGGGCCGGGGGGCGGGGACGGGTTCGCCCAGACCCGGAACATGGCCGCGCCGTGGCCGGGGACGGTGGTGGTGATCTGGCCCGTGCTGCTGGCGGTGGTGTGAGCCCAGAGGTCGCGCACCGTGTAGGAGGGGGAACGGGGCAGGCCCAGTTCGGTGGCGGTGACGGCCAGGGTCTCGGGGTGATCGGCGGTGTCGAGCAGCACGACCGCCCGGGAACCGTCGGCCAGGGGGCGTGCCCACACCTGCTCGCCGGGCGCGTCGAGGATGCGGGTGCCCTCGTCGCCCAGCGGGTCCTGGTCGACGGCGATGACCTCCAGGTTGGAGATGATCCGCTCCGTCTCCGGGGTCAGGTGGAGCAGGTCGTTCCCCAGCATCAGCGGCGCGGCCAGGATGGCCCAGAGGCTGAACACGGCCCGGTCCTCGTCGGGGGTGGTGCCGCCGTTCCCGATCTGGAGCATGTCGGGGTCGTTCCATGCCCCCGGGAAGGCGTAGGCGGCGAGCCCGTCCTGCTCGTCGAGCGCGGTCATGATGCCGTCGCGGCCTCGTCCGTGGGGGCGACCGCTCCAGAAGTCCCCGACGTCGTCGGTCGTCCGCCACGAGATGCCGAGGCCCGGCCCCCACAGCCAGGGCCGGGCGATCCCGTACTCGGAGATGCTCAGCTGCATGGGCCGGCCGGTCTGGTGGATGGCGTCCGCCATCCGCTGATAGGCGGCCCTGATCACCTCCTCGAAGGAGCCGGGATCGGAGAAGGTCAGGCTGTTCGTCCCCGCCCTGAGCCGTACCTGGACGTCCAACGAGCCGAGCGTGCCCCACCCCGTGACCAGCCCCTCCGGCGTGGTCGGGACCGGGTACCAGGTGGGGATGGGGGGGCCACCGTCCACGCTCAGCAGCGCCATCCTCCGGCGGCGCAGGGGGAGGAAGACCGGGGCGCTGCTGTGGTCGACGTTGACGTAGCGGATCACCAGTCGGTACGGGCCCGGAGAGGGCGCCGTCACGCCGTCGATCTGGAGGCTCCCGCCCTCGAGGCCGATGCCGGTCACGTCGTGACCTCCCGGGCAGCGGGGGCAGGCCCCGATCCTGGCTCCGCCCCGGAGGAGGTTGGTCGGCGAGGCGGCCTCGTAGCGGCCGATGAGCGCGTTGCCGCGCTCCACCGCGATCTCGGCCAGGTCGGGCGCCCCGGGCGTGGTGCCGGGCGGGAACCGGTAGTGACAGAGGTCGTACTTGATGAAGTCCACCCCCCAGGCGGCGAAGGTGCTGGCGTCCTGGAGCTCCCCGCCGGGGGCGCTCTGGGTGCCCGGCATCCGACCCGGGCAGTCGGTCATGCCCACCGCCTGGTGGATGCCGAACCTGAGTCCCAGGCGGTGGACGTAGGCGGCGACCGCGGCGATGCCCTCCGGGAACTTGGCCGGGTCCGGCTGGAGGTCGCCGTGGGCGTCACGTCCGGGGAGGCCCCAGCCGCCGTCCACGACCACGGTGTCGTAACCGGCCTCCCGCAGCCCGGAGGTCACCAGCGCCCGGGCCTCGGCCTCGATCAGGGCGGCGTCGATGTCCGGGCCGAAGGCGTTCCAGCTGTTCCACCCCATGGGCGGGGTTTCGTCCCGGGCCTCGACCGGCACCGTGGCCGGGGACGGGGTGGGGGCCCGGAGGGGCCGCAGCACCGGTCGCGCCGCCAGGGCGCCGCTCGCCGGTTGCAGGGCCGCGCCGAGGAGCAGGGCCAGGACCAGCCAGGAGGTGGCGCGCAGCGGCCTCCGGGCCAGGCGACGGGTCGAGCGAGCGTCTTCACCCCCCATGGGAGCTAATCATGCCCGGTCCCCGTGCGATCATGCGGGCGCCGCGCCGGCCTCGCGGTGGGGGCGGGCCGGGAGGTGGGCGTTCGGCTCACCCGAGCGGGGGTGGCCGGGTGCACCGCTTCGCCGGCTCGGCGAGGGGATGGCCACCATCGCCTCGATCCGGCGGGAGGTGAGGACGATCCGGCGCCCGGACCGATCCGCGACCTCTGCTCGCCCTATGCTTCCGCAATGATGGCAGCATCGCTCAGCGCCGCCGCCCGCACCGTGACCGTGCTCGGGCGGGGACGGGTCGGCCGGTCGCTGGCCGGCGCGCTCCACGCCGCCGGTCGGCCGGTCAGCCTGGAGCCGGCGCGGGAGTGGCGGGCGAAACGGGAGCGGAGGCGGGCCGGCACGGCGTTGCGCGGCCTGGTCTTTCTCGCCGTCCCCGATCCGGCCCTTCCGCCGCTGGTGAAGGAGATCGTGGCCGACGCGCCCGACGCCATGGCCGCCTTCGTCCACCTCAGCGGCGCCCTGGAGCTGGACGTCCTCGCCCCGCTGGCCGAGCGCGGCTGGGCGGTGGGATCGTTCCATCCCCTGCAGCCCTTTCCGGTGGAGCGTCCGCCGGAGGCGTTCCGCGGGAGCCTGGTGGCGGTGGACGCCTCCCATCCCCGGCTGCTGGAGGAGCTGGGGGAGCTGGCCAGGACGGTGGGCGCCCGGCCGCTGCGCGTGGGTCGTGGCCGGCGGGCCCTGTACCACGCCGGAGCGGCCATGGCCGCCAACCTGACGGTGGCGCTCGCGGCTCAGTCCGAGTCCGCCTTCGAGGCGGTGGGGTGGGAAGAGGCGGACGCGCGGGCGGCGGTGCTCTCCTTGATGCGCGGTGCCCTGGAGGCGATGGCCGAGGTCGGCCTGCCGGAGGGGTTGAGCGGGCCGGTCCGGCGTGGTGAGGTGGACACCGTGGCCCGGCACCTGGCCGCGCTCGAGGCCGTCCCCGGCCGGGGGGCGGTGAGGCCAATCGACGTCTACCGGACCTTGAGCCTGGCCGCCCTCGACCTGGCGGCGGCCGCCGGCCTCGGGGCGGCGCCGGTGTCGCGCCTGGCTTCGCTCCTCACCGGTCCGGCCGACGGGCGGGGATCTGAGCCATGACCACGGTGATGGACCTGCAGCGCTTCAAGGCCGAGCGCCGCCGCTTCGCCATGCTGACCGCCTACGACTACCCCACCGCCCGCATGGCCGAGGAGGCCGGCATCCCCGTCCTGCTCGTGGGCGACAGTCTGGGGAACGTGGTGCTGGGCTATCCCACCACCGTGTTCGTGACCCTGGAGGACGTGCTCCACCACGCCCGCGCGGTCGCCCGCGGCGCCTCCAGCGCGCTGTTGGTGGGCGACCTTCCCTTCATGTCCTACCAGCCCTCGCTGGAGCGTGCCATCACCTCGGCGGGCCGGCTCGTCCAGGAAGGGGGGATGCACGCGGTCAAGCTCGAAGGGGCGGGCCCCTCGCTGGAGGTGGTGCGGCGCCTGACCCAGATCGGCATCCCGGTGATGGCCCACCTCGGGCTCACACCGCAGTCGGTGCACGCGCTGGGCGGCTTTCGGGTCCAGGCTCGGACCGAGGAGGCGGCCGAGCGCTTGCTCCAGGACGCCTGTGAGCTGGAGGCGGCGGGAGCGTTCAGCCTGGTCCTCGAGGCGGTGCCCGCCGAGGTGGCGGAGCGGGTCACGGCGGCGCTCCGCATCCCCACCATCGGGATCGGCGCCGGGCCTCACTGCGACGGCCAGGTGCTGGTCGCCCATGACCTCCTCGGCCTGACCCGGGGGCGCACGCCGCGCTTCGTCAAGCGCTACGCCGACCTCGGTGATCAGGCGGTGGAGGCCATGCGGGCCTTCGCCCGTGAGGTGGCCGAGGGCACGTTCCCGGGGCCGGAGCACTCCTACCGTGGCGATGCCGGGGGGCGAGGGGACGGTGGCGGCTGAGCGGCCGGCCTTGATCGGGGACGTCGCCGGGGTCCGGTCGGCGGCCGAGGGCTGGCGTTGCGCCGGGGAGCGGGTCGGGCTGGTGCCGACCATGGGCGCCCTCCACGCCGGCCACCTGAGCCTCATCGAGCGGTGCCGGCAGGAGTGCGACCGCACCCTGGTCAGCATCTTCGTGAACCCGCTCCAGTTCGGTCCCGGGGAGGACTACGAGCGCTATCCCCGGCGGCTGGAGGACGACCTGGCCCTGCTCCGGGCGGAGCGGGTGGACGCGGCCTTCGTGCCCTCGGTGGAGGCCATGTACCCCGCCGGCGCCACCACCCGGGTGCGGGTGGGAGAGATCGGCGAGGTGCTCGAGGGCGAGCACCGGCCGGGTCACTTCGAGGGCGTGGCCACGGTGGTGCTGAAGCTGTTCAACGCCGTGCGCCCGCACCGCGCCTACTTCGGCCAGAAGGACGCACAGCAGGCGGCGCTGGTGCAGCGTCTGGCCCGGGACCTGGACACCGGGGTCGAGGTCGTCGTCTGTCCCACCGTGCGCGAGCCCGACGGGCTGGCCCTCAGCTCGCGCAACGCCTACCTGGAGGAGGGGGAGCGGATCGCCGCCCGCTGCCTGGTGGAGGCCCTGCGCGCCGCCAACCGGCGCTACCTGGAGGGTGAGCGCGATCCCGAGCGGCTGCGGGAGGCGATGCTGGCGGTGCTGCGGGCCGAGCCGCTGGCGCGGGTGGACTACGCCGAGGTGGTGGACGAGCGGACCTTCCGGTCTCCGGGACGGCTGGCGGTCCTGGCGGTTCGGATCGGTCAGACCCGTCTCATCGACAACCATCGTCTGGGCCAGCCGCTGCCCTAGTCGGTGCCGCCGTCGTCCCTCCGGGCCCGTCATCCCTCCGGACCGGCGCCCGCGGCCGGGGTCACCCCGGCGGTGCCCTCGGCGAAGCGCCGTCGCAGCACGGCCAGGTACCAGACGGCGGCGACCGCCTCGACCAGGAGGCAGACCAGGTCGGCGCCCCGGTACTCCCCGGGCACCGTCAGCAGGAGGAGCGCGAACACGATCCAGCCCAGGGCCAGGTACATCACCGGCCCCGCCCAGCGGCCGAGGCGGAAGGCCCCCGGCATCGCCTCCAGCTGCGGCCGCCGGTGGGCGTAGGCGAGCACCGTCCCCAGGTAGACGAGGAAGGGCAGGGTGGCGGTGGCGGTGACCAGGACCGCGAAGGCGCTGCCCCCGTGGGAGGCGTTCCACCAGCCGAAGAGGGTGAAGAGCAGGGCCAGGAGCACGGTCGCCAGCAAGGCGTTGACCGGCGTCCGGGTGCGCGGGTGGACCTGCCTCAGCAGCCCGGAGAGGGGGAGGATGTTGTCCCGGGCCATGGAGAAGATGAGGCGGGCGGTGGCGGCGGTGCCGACCACCGTGAGGGCGAAGATCGAGAAGACCACGAAGAGCAGGAAGACCCCGGTCAGGGTTCGTCCCAGCCAGTGCTCGATGATGAAGGCCAGGGGAACCGGGCTGGCGATGGTCCGGCCCAGGTCCGGGATGGCGATGGTGAACCCGATCAGCGCGATCATGCCCAGAGCCCCCGAGGAGAGGATCGACCAGATGATCGCCTTCGGCACCGTCACCCGGGCGTTGATCGCCTCCTCGGACAGGTCGGCCGCCAGCTCGAAGCCGACGATGGTGAAGATGCCGATCAGGAAGGCGAAGGGGAGCTGCCCCGGCCAGCGGCCTCCGGCCGCCTCGCCGCCCACGCTGAAGAGGAAGCCGAGCGGGTGCGCGGGCCGGCTCAGGGCGAGGACCACCAGGACCAGGGCCACCACCACCGTCCCCACCAGCTCGGTGAAGACGGCGACGTTGTTGATCCGCGAGGCCAGCCAGATCGAGACCAGGTTGACGGCCAGCGGCGCGGCCAGGAGGACCAGGGTGATGATCAGGTTGGAGTTGGGGTTGGTGGGGTCCAGGCCGAGGACGACGGCCCAGAGCGGAGCCACGACCACGAAGTTGATGGCGGCCGCGCCCACGGAGAGGTAGGCCAGGCCGGTGAAGCCGACGAACCAGCCGTAGGCCGGGTTGACCAGGCGCGAGCCCCACTGGTAGGAGTAGCCAGCGAGCGGGATCCGGGTTCCCAGCTCCGAGACCACGAGGCCGACCAGCAGCTGGCCGGCCACCGCCACCGGCCAGGTCCAGATGAACGCCGGCCCCATGTGCGCCAGCCCGAAACCGTAGTTGGTGAAGATGCCGGTGGTGATGGAGATGATCGAGAAGGCGACGGCGAAGAGCGAGAACAGCCTCAGCGCCCGGCGCAGCTCCTGCCGGTAGCCGAAGCCGGCCAGGATCTGATCGTCGGCCAGCGCCTCGGGCTCAGCCATCCGCTCGCGACCCCCGGCCGCTGCCTCGGTTCACGGCCGTCGTCCCTCCCGCCCGGGGTGGTCCCAGCACCCGATCCAGGTAGGCGTTGCTGAACACGCCCTCGGGGTCGAGGCGGTCGCGCACGGCCAGGAAGCGGTCCCAGAGCGGGTAGCGCGGCCGCAGGCCGGCCGCGTCCTGGAAGTGCAGCTTGCCCCAGTGTGGCCGGCCCTGGTGGGCGGTCATGATCGCCTCCACCTCCCGGAAGTAGCGCTCGTGCTCGAAACGATGGAAGACGTGGACGGCGATGTAGCCGGTGGCCCGCCCGTAGGCCGGGCTGAGGGGGATGTCGTCGGCGGCCACCGCCCGTACCTCGACCGGGAAGCTGATCAGGAGTCCGGTTCGCTCGATCATGCTCCGGACCTCCCGCAGGGCGGGCACCAGGTGCTCGCGGGGCAGGGCGTACTCCATCTCGGCGAAGCGGACCAGGCGCTGGTTGAGGAAGACCCGATGGCTGTGGTCGGCGATCTCGCGGCGGCCCATGGCCCGGGCGGTGAAGGCGGCCAGGGATGGGATCCAGCCCCGGTTGAGCCGCGCCAGCTGCTGCACCAGCCCGAAGGCGTGGTTGTCGAGGAGCACGTCGGTCAGGTAGGAGCCGGGCCCGCGCCGGGGCTTGCCCGGCCCCGGCTCCGGGCTGCGTCGGCTGGTGATGGCCTGGGCCCAGGGGGTGTGGGGCCACCAGAAGAACTCGAAGTGATCGTGATCGGCGCACAGCTCGTCGAAGCGCTCCAGGAGCTCGTCCACCGGCCGCCGCTCCTGGACCGAGTGCAGGTAGAAGGCGGGCACGCATCTCAGGGTCAGCGTGGAGATCACGCCCAGGGCGCCCAGGCTGACCTGGGCCGCCTTGAAGGTCTCGGGGTCGTGCTCCGGGGAGCACTCCAGGACCTCGCCCGCGGCCGTGACCAGCCTCAGCCCGCAGACCTGGCTGGAGAGGTTGCGCCAGCGCTCCCCGGTGCCATGGGTGGCGGTGGCGAGGGCCCCGCTCACGGTCTGGTACCCGACGTCGCCCAGGTTCTCCAGGGCCAGGCCGAGGTCGACCAGGGCCCGGCTCAGCTTCTCGATGGTGATGCCGGACTGGACCGTGACCAGCCGGCGCTCGCGGTCGACCGCCAGCACCCGGTCGTAGCCGTCGAGCCGGAGCAGGCGCCCGTCGGTGCAGGCGATGTCGGTGAAGGAGTGTCCGCTCCCCACCGCCTTGACCCGCTGGCCGGCGGCGACCGCCGCCCTGACCGCGGCCACGATCTCCTCCTCGCTGGTCGGGACCTCGATGGCCGCCGGCCGGCAGGCGGCGGTGCCGGCCCAGTTGGTCCAGCCGGCCCGAGTGCCTACCATCCCCGCAGGTCCACCTCCCAGGTCTCGATCACCCGCTCCCCGTCGACCAGGTGCATCCGCTCGTGGTAGGCCACGGTGGGATCGACGTGGGCGGGCAGGACCCGCAGCCGGTCGCCGACCTGCACCCTGCCCCGGGGGAGGAAGGTGAGGTGCTCGTCGGAGACGAGCAGCACCTCGTGATCGCCGGCCAGCTCCGGCTTGCCGTGGTCCATGCCCAGGGCCTTGAGCCCGCAGTCGAGCACGGCGTGGCCGCGAGGCGAGACCGAGATCACCGTGGCCAGGATGCTCAGGGCCTGGCGGAAGGGGAGGTCGAGGCGGGCGTAGGCGGTATCCATGAGCGCATAGGAGCCGGCCTGGATCTCACTCGCCCAGGGGTTGAGGTCGTAGGTGCCCGTGCCCCCGGCCGAGATCACCTCGCCGCCGACCTCGGCGTGGGCGGCGACCAGGATCGACATCGCCTGCTCGGTCAGCTCGGCGCGCAGGTTCCGGTCGGGGATGCCCACGGCGTGGCCCTCATAGCCCATCACGCCCCGTACCGTGAGCCCCCGGGTGCGGGCCAGCCGGGCCAGGCGGGATGCCTCCTCGGGCGGGCAGCCACAGCGGGGGAGACCGACGTCGACGTCGATCAGGACCTCCCGGACGCCGGCCCGGGCGGCGGCCAGGACGGTGGCCTCGGAGTCGACCGCCACCGTCACCCGGGCCTTGAGACGGCCGAGCCGGGTCGCGTCCAGGACCTCGTTGGCGAGCAGCAGGTCCTCGCCCAGCCCCCGGGCGGCCATGCCCTCGACCTCGCGGATGGTGGCGCAGGTGAACGTGGTCGCGCCGGCCTCGGCCTGGCGGCGGGCCAGGGCGGTGCACTTGTGGGCTTTGACGTGCGGTCGCAACCGGCCGCCCAGGGCCCGGGCCATGGTGGTCAGGTTGTGCTCGAGAAGGGCAGCGTCGACCAGCAGCGCCGGCGTCGGAAGCTCCCCCACCTGCATGCGATGCCCTCCCTCGATCGGCCCCGGAGGCGTGGCCTGCCTCGTCGGCCCCATCGTAGGGACGCGGTGGCCGGCTGGCAAGCGGGGCCGGTCCCCGGTCTTCATCGGCGGCGTTGCCGGCGCGGTGTTCGGCCTCTACCCTGCGGCCGTGGTCGCCAGCGTGCTCGGCTGCCAGGTCCACGGGCTCGAGGGGCACCCGGTGGAGGTCCAGGTGGACGTGTCGGCGGGGGTGCCGGGGTTCTTCCTGGTGGGTCTCGCCACCGGCTCGGTCCGGGAGGCACGCGAGCGGGTGCGGGCCGCCATCCGGAACAGCGGGCTGCCCTTCCCTCTCCGGCGGTTGACCGTGAACCTGGCCCCGGCCGAGCTGCGCAAGGAGGGGTCGGGGCTGGACCTGGCCATCGCGGTGGGGGTGTCGCTGGCGGCGCTCGGGCGCTCCTCGCCGCCGGGGACGGCGTTCCTGGGCGAGCTGGCCCTGAACGGGCAGGTACGTCACGTGGACGGGGTGCTGGTGGCCGCGCGCTCGCTCGCCCGGCATGGCGTGCGGGACCTGTTCGTGGCCGCCTCCGACGCGGCCGAGGCGGCGCTGGTGGAGAGGTTGCGCGTCTTCGCCGCTCCCAGCCTGGCGGCAGTGGTGGCCCACCTGGGTGGCGAGGCACCGATCCCGCCCTACGCCGGCGGTCCGCCGCGGGTGGAGGAGGGGGCGGTGGAGCACGACCTGGCCGAGGTCGGGGGACAGGAGGCGGCGCGACGGGCCCTGGAGGTGGCGGCGGCGGGGCGCCATCACCTGCTCCTGTGCGGGCCGCCGGGCGCCGGGAAGACGATGCTCGCCCGCTGCCTGCCCGGGCTCCTGCCCCCCATGACGCTCGAGGAGGCGCTCGAGCTGGCCGAGGTACGGAGCGTGCTCGGCGAGCTCCCGGCGGGGCGGCCCCTGGACTGGACCCGTCCCTTCCGGGCGCCCCACCACTCGATCTCGACGGCGGGCCTGGTGGGCGGAGGGTCGAGGCTGGCCGTGCCCGGCGAGGTCAGCCGCGCCACCCGGGGCGTGCTCTTCCTGGACGAGCTGGCGGAGTTCCAGCCGGTGGTCCTTCAGGCGCTCCGTCAGCCGCTGGAGGAGGGGCGGGTGGTGATCACGCGGAGCGGCGGTCCGGTCACCTACCCGGCCCACTTCCAGCTCGTGGCCGCCACCAACCTGTGCCCCTGTGGATGGACGGGCGACGACCGTCGTCCCTGTCGCTGCACCCCGGGCGCGGTCCAGGCCTACCAGCGGGCGCTCTCGGGACCGATCACGGACCGGATCGACCTCCAGGTCACGGTTCCCCGGACCCCGCCGGAGGTGCTGGGTCGCGAGGCAAGCGGCGAGCCCTCGCGGACGGTGCGGGCCCGCGTGGAGCGGGCCCGGCGGGTGCAGCTCGAGCGCCAGGGGGTGCTCAACGCGGGGCTGCGGGCCGCCGACCTGCGCCGGTGGGCCCCGCTGCGCCCCGCCGCCCGAGCGGCCCTCGAGCGCTGGGCGGAGGCCCGGGGACTGACCGGGCGCGGCTTCCATCGCGCCTGGCGGGTGGCCAGGACCCTGGCCGACCTGGACGGAGGCGGCCCCATCGGCGAGGAGCACGTCCTCGAGGCGCTCGGCTACCGGCTGCTGGAGCGTGCGGCCTGAGCCGGATGGGCGAACGGCGAGACGACGCAGACGCCCCCCGGCTGCCCCCACTCCGGGTTCGCGGCCGATGGCCGCTTCCCGGTCCTCGGGTTGCGATCGTGGGTGCCCGCCGCCCCACCCCGTACGGCGAGGCCGTCGCCGAGCGTCTGGCCATGGACCTCGTGCGGGCGGGGGTGGTCGTGGTCAGCGGGCTGGCGCTGGGGATCGACGCCGCCGCCCACGAGGGGGCCCTGGCCGGCGGTGGCCTCACCGTCGCGGTCCTGGGGACCGGGATCGACGTCGTCTACCCGGCCGCCAACGCCGGCCTGGCCGCCCGGATCCTGGCGGCGGGTGGGACGCTCCTCAGTCAGTTTCCGGATGGCACGCCGCCGCGGCGCGGCAACTTCCCGCGGCGGAACTGGACCATGGCCGCCCTTTCCGACCTGGTGGTGGTGGTCGAAGCGGCCGAGGGCTCGGGCGCCCTGATCACGGCCGACGCCGCGCTCTCCTTGAACCGGACCGTGATGGCGGTGCCCGGCAGCGTGTTCTCGGCCTTGAGCGTAGGCTGTCACCAGCTGCTGCGCGATGGGGCCGGCCTGGTCCAGAATGCGCGAGACGTGCTGGCCGAGTTGCAGAGCCCGAGCGCGGTGCTGGACGACCCCATGAGGTTGCCGGAGGGCGCGGCCGCTGCGCCGGCAGGCGGCGGCCTCCTTCGCCACCTGTCGGACGTCCACCCGGTGGACCCCGGCGAGCTGGCCCGCCGGCTGGGGCTGCCGCTGCCCGAGGTGCTGGCCCGCCTGACCCGGCTGGAGCTCGAGGGAGCGGTCCGGCGCGGGGGCGGCGGTTACCTTAGAGTGCAGCGCAGAACGCGCGGCTGCGGAATGCACGGGGCTGGCGCGGGGTAGGAGTGCTGACGTGGCAGAGGGTCTGATCATCGTCGAGTCGCCCGCCAAGGCCAGGACGTTGAAGCGGTTCCTGGGGAGTCGTTTCGACGTGCGCGCCTCGATGGGGCACGTCCGCGACCTGCCGGAGAGGGAGCTCGCGGTGGACGTGGAGCGCGGGTTCCAGCCCCGCTACGAGATCGTCGAGGGCCGGAGGCAGACGATCAACGAGCTCAAGAAGGCGGTCAAGGAGCACCGGGACGTGATCCTGGCCTCCGATCCGGACCGGGAGGGCGAGGCCATCGCCTGGCATCTGGCCGAGGTGCTGCGGCTCCGACGACCCAAGCGGATCGAGTTCCACGAGATCACCGACGACGCCGTCCGCCGGGCGCTGCAGAGCCCGCGCGAGATCGATATGCGCTTGGTCAACGCCCAGCAGGCGCGGCGCGTGGTCGATCGCCTGGTGGGCTACCGGCTCAGCCCGTTCCTGTGGAGCAAGGTTCAGAAGGGCATCGGCGCCGGCCGGGTGCAGTCGGTCGCCCTGCGCCTGGTCGTCGACCGCGAGGACGAGATCCGGCGCTTCACCCCCGAGGAGTCGTGGACGGTCGATGCCATCCTCTCCCGGCTCGGCGACGAGCGGCGGTTCCGGGCCCGGCTGGTTCGTCGTCTCTCCGAGCCGGACGCTCGACTGGAGCTGCGGACCGAGGCCGACGCCCGGGCGGTCATCGCCGAGCTCGAGGGCGCCACCTACCGGGTGGCCTCGACCGAGAAGCGGAAGCGCACCAAGAACCCGCCCCCGCCCTACATCACCTCGACGCTCCAGCAGGACGCGTCCAGCCGTCTTCGTTTCTCCCCGAAGCGGACCATGCGGCTGGCCCAGGATCTCTACGAGGGCATCGAGCTGGGCGACGAGGGCCCGATCGGCCTGATCACGTACATGCGCACCGACTCCACCCGCGTGTCGGCCGAGGCCGACGCCCGGGTGCGGGAATGGATCCGGACCAGCCTGGGCGACCGCTACCTGGGTGGGCCCCGGAAGGAGAGGACGCGGCCCGGCGTCCAGGATGCCCACGAGGCCATCCGCCCGACCGACCCCTCGCGGCGCCCGGAGGACCTGCGCCCCTACCTGACCCCGGACCAGCATCGCCTGTACGAGCTCATCTGGCGGCGCTTCGTGGCCAGCCGCATGGCCCCGGCGGAGTACGCGGGCACGACCGTCGAGGTCGAGGCCGGTCCCTTCGGACTGCGGGCCAGCGGGTCGGTTCTGACCTTCGACGGCTTCTACCGAATCTGGGAGCGCGAGGAGGAACGGGAGGAGGAGCTGCCCGAGCTGGCGCCGGGCGAGATCCTGGACTTCCACGGCCTGGAGCCCGAGCAACACTTCACCCAGCCCCCGCCGCGCTACACCGAGGCGACGTTGATCCAGGAGCTGGAGAAACGCGGCATCGGCCGGCCGTCCACGTACGCCACGATCGTGGGGACGATCCAGGACCACCAGTACGTGGAGCAGCGGGACCGCCGCCTGCATCCCACGCCGCTGGGCGAGGCGGTGAACCAGATCATGGTTCGCCACTTCCCGGACATCGTCGACGACGGCTACACGGCGGCGATGGAGGAGCGGCTCGACGAGGTCGAGCAGGGTCGCGTGCAGTGGGTGCCGGTCGTGGGTGACTTCTACGCCCCCCTGGAGCGCATGTTGAGCGCCGCCGCGGCGGCGATGCCGTCCGAGACCGGGGAGACCTGTCCGGAGTGCGGCGAGGGACAGCTGGTGCTGAAGGCCAGTCGTTTCGGCCCCTTCAAGGGCTGCTCGCGCTACCCCGCCTGCCGCTATCGCCAGGCCGTCCTGCCCAACGGCGACCAGCCCAGGCTGCTGGACGAGACCTGCCCCGAATGCGGACGGCAGCTGCAGGTGCGCCGGGGTCGCTACGGGGAGTTCGTCGGCTGCTCCGGCTATCCAGAGTGCCGGTACGTCCGCCGCGACCCCTCGGCCTCGGAGGAGACCCCCACCGGTCAGGTCTGCCCCGAGTGCGGTCAGGGGGAGCTGGTGGAGCGGAAAGGGCGTTACGGCCCGTTCATCGCCTGCAACCGCTATCCGGACTGTCGTTACCGGGCCAATCGCTCCCGTCGCGGCGAGGCTCGGCCCGAGCCCAAGCTCCTGGACGAGACCTGCCCGGCCTGCGGGAAGCCGATGGTGGAGCGGGTGGGTCGCTACGGACCGTTCAAGTCCTGCAGCGACTACCCCCGCTGTCGGGGCCACCGCCAGTCCGGGGGTGCCCGTCAGCGGGCCCGGGCCTCGGCGGGCTGAGCGGCGCCGGCCGTGCCCCGGCCGGCCGTCGCATCGGGGATGGACGTCTCCTCGGCCCACCCTCGAGGGCCGGGGACCGCTCTGGCCCGGCGTGGGCGCGGCGCGGGACGGTACAATGCCATTCCCGGCGCGGCCTGGGGCCGTGCTGAGTACGCACGCCCGGAGCACGTGACCCTGTCCCGCGACGCGGGCCGAGCGCCGGGCGGAGGTGACCAACAGGGAGGCAACATACGGTCGTGTCGCACGTTACGCTGAAACAGCTGCTCGAGGCGGGCGTCCATTTCGGCCATCAGACCAGTCGCTGGAACCCCAAGATGCGCCCGTACATCTTCACCGCACGCAACGGTATCCACATCATCGACCTGCAGAAAACGGTGAAGTTGCTGGATGACGCCCTGGAGTTCGTGAAGAACGTCGCCGCCAGCGGCAAGCCGGTGCTCTTCGTCGGCACCAAGAAGCAGGCTCAGGAGACCATCCAGACGGAAGCCGCCCGCTGCGGGATGTACTTCGTCAACCGCCGCTGGATGGGTGGGATGCTGACCAACTTCGCCACGGTGAAGAAGCGCATCGAGCGACTCCAGGAGCTACGCAAGATGCAGCAGGCCGGTCAGTTCGAGCAGCTGCCCAAGAAAGAGGCCAAGAAGCTCCAGGACGAGCTCGACCGTCTCATGTACCACTTCGACGGCATCGCCGACATGAAGCGTCTGCCGGGCACGGTCTACGTGGTCGACCCGCGCAAGGAGCACATCGCGGTCACCGAGGCCAACCGGCTGGGCATCCCGGTGGTGGCGATCACGGACTCCAACTGCGACCCCGATCTCATCCAGTACGTGATCCCGGGCAACGACGACGCCATCAGGGCCGTCAAGCTGCTCACCAGCAAGGTCGCGGACGCCTGTTTGGAGGGGCGCCAGATGGCGCTCGAGCGCGGCGAGGTGCTGCCGGCCATGGAGGAGCGCGAGTTCCTGGAGACGCCGCGCTACGACCTCATCGAGGAGTACCTGGAGGACGAAGAGGACTACCTGCCGGACGTGTCCGAGGATGAGTTCCTCGGCCGCGGCGGCGAAGAGGAGGTGCGCTAGTGGCGGAGACGAGGGCGATCCCGCTGGAGAGGGTGAAGCAGCTCCGGGACATGACCGGTGCCGGGATGATGGACTGCCGGACGGCGCTGGAGGATGCGGAGGGCGACCTGGACCGGGCGGTCCAGCTGCTGCGCGAGCGGGGGGTGGCCAGGGCGGCAAAGCGCGCCGGCCGGGAGACCGGCAACGGGGTGGTCGAGGCCTACCTGCACCGGACCAGCGAGGATTATCCGCCCCAGGTGGGAGCGCTGGTGGAGCTCAACTGCGAGAGCGACTTCGTGGCCAAGGGCGAGGACTTCCGTCGCCTGGCCCACGACCTGGCCCTCCACATCGCCGCCGCCAGCCCGCGCTGGGTGAGCGCGGAGGACGTGCCCCCCGAGGTGCTGGAGCAGGAGCGGGAGCTCTACCGGCGCCAGGCGGAGCAGGAGGGGCGGCCTCCCGCGGTGATCGACCGCATCGTCGAGAACAAGGTGGCCCGCTTCTACGAGGAGCACTGCCTGCTCGAGCAACCCTTCGTCCGCGATCCGGCGGTCCGGGTGAAGGAGCTCATCGCCCAGACCGCGGCGAAGGTGCAGGAGCACATCGCCGTGCGCCGCTTCAGTCGGTTCAGCATCAGGGAGGCGTAGGTCGGCGGGTTGGCCGGTGAGCCTCGCTACAGGCGGATCCTGCTCAAGCTGAGCGGCGAGGCCCTGGGCGGGTCGCGCGACTACGGCATCGACTTCGCGGTCGTGCGGGACGTGGTCCGCCAGATCAAGCGTGTCCACGAGCTCGGCGTGCAGGTCCTGCTCGTCATCGGCGGTGGCAACATCTTCCGCGGCCGCGACGCGGCCAAGGGCGGCCTCGACCGCGCCACCGGCGACTACATGGGCATGCTGGGGACGGTGATCAACGCCCTGGCCCTGCAGGACGGGCTGGAGAAGCTCGGGGTCGCGGCCCGGACCATGACCGCGATCCAGATGAACCAGGTGGCCGAGCCCTACATCCGGCGCCGGGCCGTGCGCCACCTGGAGAAGGGCCGGGTGGTGATCCTGGCCGGCGGCAATGGTGACCCTTACTTCACCACCGACACCACCGCCGCGCTCCGGGCGGTGGAGCTGGAGTGCGATGTGTTGATGAAGGCCACCAAAGTGGACGGCATCTACACCGCCGATCCCGTTCGGGATCCCAGCGCCACCAAGTTCCGCAGGCTGGACTACATGGAAGTGCTGAATCGGGGCATCGACGTGATGGACAACACCGCGCTCACCCTGTGTATGGACAACGGGATGCCGATCGTCGTCTTCGACCTGCTCAAGGAGGGGAACCTGGAGCGGGTGGTGCTCGGCGACGAGATCGGGACGCTGGTGGCCACCCCGGCATGAGCGTCGAGAGCATCCTCGCCGAGGCCGAGTCCAAGATGGGCAAGTCGATCCAGCATCTGGAGCAGGAGCTGGCGACGATCCGGACCGGTCGCGCCAACCCCGCCCTCATCGAGCGGGTGATGGTGCCCTACTACGGCACCCCCACGCCCCTCAACCAGCTGGCCCAGATCGCGGCTCCCGAGCCACGGCTGCTGGTCGTCCAGGTCTACGATCGGGGACAGATGGGTGCCGTGGAGAGAGCCATCCGCGACGCCGGGATGGGGCTGAACCCGAGCAACGACGGTCAGGTGATCAGGGTGCCCATCCCGCCCCTGACCGAGGAACGGCGTCGCGAATACGTGAAGCTGGTGCGGCAGCGGGCCGAGGAGGCCCGGGTGGCGGTTCGCAACGTGCGCCGCGACGAGCTGCACCGCATCCAGCAGCAGGAGCGGGCGGGGGAGATCCCCGAGGACCACGCCCGTCGTGCCGGTGAGCAGCTGCAGCGGATCACCGACAGCCACATCGGCCGCATCGACGCGATCGCCAGCCGCAAGGAGGCGGAGGTGATGGAGGTCTCGTGACCCCCAGCCGGCCCCCCGCTCGGTGCCCGCGCCCGGCCGGGGCGGCGTGCGGGCCGCCCCCGTCCTTCGGGGCCACGGCCCCGGGGCCGGGCGGTGGCGCCCGGACGCGGGCACCGTCCGCCGGCGGGGGGAGAAGGACACGGTCGTGATGACGGTTCAGCCGCTCCCGATCCCGCAGCCGCCGGGTCCACAGGTCGGGAAGGTGCCGTACCACGTGGCGATCATCATGGACGGCAACGGACGCTGGGCTCGCCTCCGGCGGCGGCCGCACACCTTCGGCCATCGTGCCGGGGTGCACGCGATCAAGCGGGTCATGTACGGATGCGAGGAGCTGGGCATCAAGGTCCTCAGCGTCTACGCCTTCTCGACCGAGAACTGGTCGCGCCCCAGGGCCGAGGTGCGGGCGCTGATGCGTCTCTTCCACGAGACACTTCGCCGCGAGTTCGACGAGCTCAACGCGCGGGGCATTCGGGTCGTGGTCAGCGGCCGACGCTCGGAGCTCCCGGCGGGGATCCGTCGCCAGATCGCCGAGGCCGAGGAGCGAACGGCTGCCAACGCCAACGGGGTGCTCAACGTGTGTCTCAACTACGGCGGCCGCGCTGAGCTGGTGGATGCGGTGCGCTCGCTGATCGCGAGCGGCGTCCGGCCGGAGGAGGTCGACGAGCGGACGCTGTCCGCCCACCTGTACCACCCCGAGCTGCCCGATCCCGACCTGATCATCCGGACGGCCGGCGAGTGCCGGATCAGCAACTTCCTGCTCTGGCAGTCAGCCTATGCGGAGATCCATGTCACCGAGACCCTGTGGCCCGATTTCGACGTCGAGGACCTGAAGAGGGCGATCGCGGACTACCAGCGGCGGGTGCGCCGCTTCGGAGGGAGGCCGGAAGAAGCCGTCTCCGTGGGCTGACCTTTCGGCGCCTCCCGCCGCTCGCGGTCAGGATCGTCAGCGGGACGGTCCTCCTCGTGGCCCTGGTGGGCTTGCTCCTGGCGGGCTGGCCGGGGATCTCGATCGTGGTGGTGGTGGTGGCCCTGCTCGCCCTCTGGGAATTCCGCGGGCTTTGCGGCCGCATGGGCCTGCTCCCCCCGATCTGGCTCATCTACCCGCTGGGCGTGTACGTCACCCTCAGCGGGACGCTGCTGGAGGCGGTGCCCATGGAGCTGGTGCTTTCCGCCGCCCTCGTCCTCGGCCTGTCCGCCTTCCTGGTCCTGCCCGATCGGGGCATGGGGCTGGGGCGCTGGGCGATGGCGCTGGCCGGGGCCTTCTCCATCGGGCTGCCGCTCGACTCCTATCTGCTGCTCTACCGGTCGGCCCCCGGCGGACGAGGGCTGATCTGGGTCCTGATCGTTATCCTGACGGTGGTGGTCAGCGATTCGTCCGCGCTGCTGGTGGGCCAGCGCTTCGGACGGCGTCCCTTCTTTCCCGCCGTCAGCCCGAAGAAGACCGTCGAGGGGGCGCTCGCCGGGCTCGTGTGCTGCCTCCCGGTGATGTCGCTCGGCGGCGCCCTCGTGCTCGGCCTGCCGGCCTGGCACGCCGTGGCGCTGGCGGTGATGATCGGGATCGTCGCCCAGGCGG
This sequence comes from Bacillota bacterium, assembly GCA_021323605.1. GTDB lineage: Bacteria > Chloroflexota > Dormibacteria > Dormibacterales > Dormibacteraceae > CADDZO01. The sequence goes on from JAJPKS010000300.1 coordinate 24,057, forward strand.
GTGACCTGGTGGAGTCTCAGATGAAGCGATCGGCAGGGGTCAAGGACTCCTCCAACCTCATCCCCGGCCACGGTGGGGTCCTGGATCGCCTGGACTCCCTGCTCTTCCCGCCCATCGTCGTGTACCTGTACGCCTCTTACCTGCACCTGCTGTAGTCGAGGGAAGCGATGGAACGCAGCTCCAACGACCGGTCCGGGACGGCGTGGCCCGGCCCGCGGCCCTCGCCCGGCCGGGGCGACGCCGGGGAAGAGGGAACGGGAGCGGTGAAGGCGCCGGGGCGGCCCCTGCGCATCGCCATCCTGGGAGCCACGGGCTCGATCGGGAGCCAGGCCCTGGACGTGGTCGACCGTTTCCCGGACCGCTTCCAGGTCTTCGCCCTGGTCTCCGGACGTCGCGCTCCTCTCCGGCCGGCGCCGTACCGGCTCCGGTCGGACGACCCGGACTTCGAGGCGCGGTTGGAGGAGATCGTCACCCATCCCGACTGCGACCTGGTCCTGGTGGCGATCCCGGGTGCGCGCGCCCTGGCCCCCACCCTCGCCGCCCTCCGGGCGGGCAAGAAGGTGGCGATCGCGACCAAAGAGGTGCTGGTCATGGCCGGCGAGCTGGTGGTGCGCAGCGCCGCCGCCGACGCCATCCGGCCGGTCGACTCGGAGCACTCGGCCATCTGGCAGTGTCTCTGGGGGGAGAGCCCGGAGAGCGTGGCCAGGCTCGTCCTCACGGCCAGCGGTGGCCCCTTCTGGAGCCACCCCGAGCTCGACCTGCGCGAGGTGACCGTGGCCCAGGCCTTGAACCATCCCCGCTGGTCGATGGGACC
>JAJPKS010000242.1 GCA_021323605.1 Bacillota bacterium
GGCGTCTACGTGCTGGGCAAGGCGGCGACGCTCAACGCCGACGTCGGCGACGTGATGATCCCCAACGTCATCTACAACGAGCACTCGGCCAACACCTACTGGCTCGACAACTGCTTCAGCGCGGCCGACGTGCAGCCCTACCTGGTGTTCGGGTCGGCGCTGGACAACCAGCGGGCCGTGACCGTGCGGGGCACGTTCCTCCAGAACCGCGACTACCTCGAGCTCTACTACCGAGGCCGCTACACGGTGGTGGAGATGGAGGCCGGGCCCTACCTGGACGCCTGCTTCGAGATCCAGCATCCCTACCGCCATCCCATGCACGAGCACGTCAACATGAGCCGCCTGGGGTTCGACCTGGGGATCATCCACTACGCCTCGGACACTCCCTACACGCAGGCGCGCACACTGGGAGCGCGGGGACTCTCCTACCGGGGCATGGACGCGACCTATGCGGGCGCGATCGCGGTCGCCCGCCGCATCTTCGCCCTCGAAGGCGTCCTGGTCGAGGGGGGCACCTGCGGTCCCCGGGAATAGGGCCGCGTTCCGGCGACGGCCGCGGTCGAGGCTCCGTCAGCCCGCGGCCGGCTGCGGGCGGTGGGGGTGGTTGTGCTCGGCCGGGCCGTGCCCGCAGCCGTCCGGACAGGGCTGTGAGGCCTCGAGCTGGAGGGTGGTGTGGCCGATGCCGAACTTGCGACAGAGGCGTCCCTCCAGGGCCCGGATGAGTCGTTCCCCGGCCGCCAGCGACCACGCGTCCACGACCAGGTGGGCGGAGAGCGCGGCGTGGTCGGGCGAGACCGTCCACACGTGCAGGTCGTGAATGGAGCGGACCCCGGGGCCGGCGAGCAACTCCCGCTCGACGGCGGCCAGGTCCATGCCCGGCGGGGCCCCCTCCAGGAGCACGTTCACCGCTTCGTGGACGATGCGGATCGCCCCCAGGGCGACGAGCAGCGCGATGGCGAGGGAGATGGAGGGGTCGGCGTAGATCCAGCCCGTGGTCAGAACGATCGCGCCCGACATCAGCACGCCGATCCCGGCCGCCAGGTCACCCGCGACGTGGAGGAGGGCGGCGCGCAGGTTGGGGGTGGGCTCGCCTCGACGCAGCACCAGGGCGGCGCCGACGTTGACCGCCACGGCCACCGCCGCGGTCACGATCACCACCTGGCCGAGCACCGGTTGCGGGTGGAGGAGGCGCTGGACGGCCTCGAGGCCGATCACGGCCGCGATGGCGAGCAGGAGCACGGCGTTGGCCAGCGCGGCCAGGAAGTTGACCCGGTGGTAGCCGTAGGTGCGGCGCCGGTCGGCCGGTCGCCGCGACTGCACGGCGGCGAACCAGGCCAGGGCCAGGGCCAGGACGTCGGTGGTGACGTGTCCGGCATCCGACAGGAGGGCCAGCGAGTGTGCCCACAGCCCCCCCACGACCTCGGCGCCGAGGACCAGGATGGTGAGCAGGACGGCCAGACGGAAGTGCCGGCCGTCGTTCGGATGGTGGTCGATGCTCGGATGTTACCGTGGCCACGCTGGCCGGTGATGGTCCGGGCCCTCTTCGGTTAGGATCGCGGCGGTGGACTCGGGTACGGTTGCGAGTGGAGCGCCGAGGCGGTGGCCAGGAGCCGAGGGGCCAGACTGAGCATCGTGCCGCGTGAGCGGCACTTCTACGACCTCTTCCGGCAGCAGGGGGAGCTGGTCAGCGACGCCCTGACCGAGCTGTCCAAGAGTCTCCTGGAGGGCCGATCTCGCCACCCGCGGCTCCGGGACCTCGAGCACCGCTGCGACGAGGTCACGCACGCCATCTACGAGCTGGCCATCCGCACCTTCGTGGCCCCCATGGATCAGGACGACATCCTGGCCCTGGCCTCTTCGCTCGACGACATCGTCGATCTCGCCGAGGAGGCCGGCGACAAGATGGAGCTGTACCGGGTGCGCGAGGTGACGGAGCCGGCCAAGGCCCTCGGCGAGTGCCTGGCCGCGGCCGGCGTCGAGATCGCTCGCGCCCTCGACGGCCTGGAGAAGTTCGAGAACCTGGACGAGCGCCGGGTAGAGATCCACCGTCTCGAGAACGAGGGGGACGTCATCACCCGCGAGGCCCTGGGACGCCTCTTCTCGGACGAGGGGCTGACGGCCACGGAGCTGGTCAAGTGGAAGGACCTCTACGAGGTCCTGGAGGCGGCGCTGGACAGGTGCGAGTCGGTCGCGAACCTGCTGGCCGCCATCCAGATCAAGAGCGCGTGAGGCCGGGCGAGGTCGCCCGCCCGGGTCCCCGCCGCCCGGTCCCGCCCGACGGGGGCGGCCTCGGCCGGCGGGCGGTCGCCCCCCGTCCCCGGGGGCCGTGGTGAGCGGGGCCCTGCTCGTGGCCGCCTTCGTGGTGGCCGTGATCTTCGACTTCACCAACGGCTTCCACGACACCGCCAACGCCATCGCGACCTCCATCTCCACCCGCGCCCTCTCGCCCCGCCAGGCGGTGCTGCTGTCGGCGGTGCTCAACCTGGTCGGCGCCCTGGTCACGGTGGTCTTCTTCGGCAGCGCCGTGTCCAACACCATCGCCACCCTGCTCCACCAGCCGACCCTGCTCAGCGTCATCGCCGGGCTGCTGGGCGCCATCGCCTGGAACCTGGCCACCTGGTACCTGGGGCTCCCCAGCAGCTCCACGCACGCCTTCGTGGGTGGCCTGGTCGGGGCCGGGGTGGCCCAGGCCGGTGGCCTCGACGCGGTCGCCTGGGCCGACCTGGGCAAGGTCGTGATCGGTCTCGTGGTCAGCCCTCCGCTCGGCTTCGTGGTGGCCGGGACGTTCATGGTCGGGATCTACTGGGCGTTCCGGCGCGGCCGGCCGGGCCCCCTGAACCGGGCCTTTCGACGGCTGCAGGTGCTGAGCGCCGCCTTCGTCTCCTACTCACATGGCGCCAACGACGCCCAGAAGTCCATGGCGGCCATGACCATGGCGCTGGTCGCCACCGGCCACCTCCCACGTTTCATGGTCCCCCTCTGGGTGGTGGTGCTGGCCTCCGCGGCCATCGGCTTCGGCACCTACGCCGGGGGCTGGCGGATCATCAGGACGCTGGGCTGGCGGATCTACAAGCTCGAGCCGGCGACCGGGATGGGCGCTCAGCTCATGGGCGCGATCGTGATCCAGGCGGCGACCACCCTGGGGATCCCGGTCAGCACCACCCACGTTCTGGCGGGCACGGTGATCGGCGCCGGAGCCCCCAGGCGGCTGACCGCCGAGGGCTGGGGGGTGGGTGCCACCATGCTCACCGCCTGGATCCTGACCATCCCGGGCTCGGCCGTCATCGGCTGGATCGTCTTCGCCATCCTGCACACCGCGCGGTTGGGGTGACGGCGGTCGCCCCCGGCCCGGCGCCGGGGGGCTACCGCCACCAGTCCTCGCCCCGCTCCAGGTAGGCCAGGATCATGCCCTGCCGGAGGCCGGCGTGGCTGACCTGGGCCCGGTCGAGGGCGTACCGCTCGAGGAGGAGGCGCAGCACCTCGACGCCACCCCGGAGCGCACGGATCCGGGCCTCGGACAGCCCGGTCCGTCGGGCGACGTCGGCGGCCGGGCCGGCGTCCAATCGGGCCGTCGCCGCCTCCAGGTCGGCCGGGGTGAGCACGGGCTCGGCCGGGGTCGGGGACAGGAGCACGGGCAGGTTGGAGGCCGTCCCTCCGGTGACGACCAGGCGCTCGGCCGCCCAGGTCGGGGCCCGTGCCAGCGCCTTTCGGACCGAGTCCCGCAGCGCCGCTCGCTCGCCGGGCCGGGGGGGATCGGAGAGGTGACGGGCCGCCGATCCGCCCGAGCCGATCGGCAGCGAGACCCAGCCGAGCGCGCGCCCCGCCTCGGCGCAGATCAGCTCCGTGCTGCCCCCGCCCAGGTCCACGGCCATCCAGCGGCCGGAGGCGGCGTGGCGGCTGGTCATGCCCAGGAAGCTCAGCTGAGCCTCTCGGTCCTCGCTGATCGAGCGGACCGGCACCCCCAGGGTGGCACTGGCCTCGGCCAGGAAACGGTGCCCGTCAGCCGCCCGGCGCACGGCGGCGGTGGCCCCCGCGACCAGGTGCTGGTAGCCGTGCCCGCGGGCCTGGGCGACGACCGCGGCCAGGGTCCGCAGGGCGACCTCGGCGGCGGGGCCGATCCGGCCCGTGCGCTCGACCTCGCGGCCCAGCTCCGGCATCTCCACGTAGTGCGCCACGTCCTCCAGCCGGCCCTCCCTGACCTCGGCCACCAGGGCGTGCACGGTGTTGCTGCCGACGTCCACCGCGGCCAGACGTCGGGCCCTCCCGGCCACGCGGCCGCCTACGTCCGCTCGCCCCTCTCGCCCGGCTCGAGGCCGTCCTGACCCGGGGCGAGACCGGCCTCCGCCTCCCCGGATGACGGCTCGGCGACGGTGCCCCGGAGCCTCCTCACGGCCGGCGGAGGCGGCTGGTCGTGGCGGGCCCGGAGCGCCCTGGAGGCGAGGGCCGAGGCCAGCGCCCAGAGGAGGTAGGCGCCGCCCCCGAGCAGGAGGAGCATGCCCACCGTGACCGGCCAGGAGCTGGGCTGGACGCAGCGCCCGGCGCATCCGGCCCAGGCGAGCTGCTCGCGAACCCCCACCACCAGGAGGATGGCTCCCAGGGCAACGATCGACCCGCCCAGACCCAGGTGCGAACGCATTCCGTCGAAGCCTACCGCCTCGGCAGGCGCCGCCGTCGTCGCGAGTCCGGCTGCCTCCACCCACGCACCCTCTAATATCTGCCCATGCCCGAGACCGATACCGGGGCCCGGACGCGGATCGAGCGCGACTCCATGGGGGAGATGGAGGTGCCGGCCGACGCCCTCTACGGCGCCTCGACGCAGCGGGCGGTTCTCAATTTCCCGATCTCCGGCCAGCGCTTTCCGCGCCGGTTCATCCGCGCCCAGGCCCTGATCAAGCGAGCCGCCGCCGAAGTCAACGGCGAGCTCGGACTGCTCGAACCCGACCTGGCCGCGGTCGTCGCCGAGGTCGCCCAGGAGGTGGCGGACGGGCGGTACGACGACCACTTCCCGATCGACGTCTACCAGACCGGATCGGGGACCTCGACCAACACCAACGTCAACGAGGTGATCGCACGTCTGGCGAGCCAGCGGCTGGGGCGGCCGGTGCATCCCAACGACCACGTCAACGCCTGTCAGTCCTCCAACGACACCATCCCCACGGCCATGCAGCTGTCGGCGGCGATGGCGATCGAGGAGGCGCTGCTGCCCGCCCTGGAACGCCTCCACGGCGCGCTCGCCGCCAAGGCCGAGGAGTTCATGCCCGTCGTCAAGACGGGGCGGACCCACCTCCAGGATGCCACCCCGATCCGCCTCGGCCAGGAGTTCCAGGGCTACGCCGGGCAGGTGGAGCAGGCGCTGCGCCGGGCCCGGGAGGCCCGCGACGAGCTGCTGGTCGTGCCCCTCGGCGGGACCGCCGTCGGCACCGGGGTGAACGCGCATCCCGAGTACGCGCGACGCGCCTGCGAGCGGCTGTCGCGGCTGACCGGCCTGGGCGTCCGTGAGACCCCGAACCACTTCTTCGCCCAGGCCACGCTGGACACCGTGATCTCGGCCCACGGGCGGCTGCGCACCATCGCGCTCAGCCTCTGGAAGATCGCCTCCGACGTGCGGCTGATGGGAATGGGCCCGCGCGCGGGGCTGGCGGAGCTGGCGCTGCCGGAGACCCAGCCCGGCTCCAGCATCATGCCGGGAAAGGTCAACCCCGTGATCGTCGAGTCGCTGATCATGGTGGTGGCGCGGGTGGTGGGCAACGACGCCACCATCGGTTTCAGTCAGACCGGCAGCCTGCTCGAGCTCAACGTCATGATGCCGGTGGCGGCGGTCTCGCTCCTGGAGTCGATCGACCTGCTGGCGAACGCGGCACGCAACTTCGCCGTGCGCTGCGTCGAGGGGCTGCAGGCGACCGAGCGCGGGCCGGAGCTGGTCGAGCGCGGGCTGATGCTGGCCACCGCGCTGGCGCCGGTCATCGGCTACGACGAGGCGGCACGGCTGGCCAAGGAGGCGTACCGGACCGGCAGGACCATTCGCGAGCTGGCCCGCGAGCGGGGCTTCGACGAGGCGGAGCTGGCCCGCATCCTGGACCCCGCGCGCATGACCGAGCCCTCCCGGGAGGGCCGCGGCTGAGGCGACCGCTTCACAACGGCAGCTCCAGGAGCAGCAGGGGCTCGTCCCAGTAGGCGGCGAGGTGCCGGGCGACGGTGCGGAACCCGAGGTCGCGGTGGAGAGCGACGGCCGCCGACAGCTTGGGGCTCACCTGGGCCCAGATGCGTCCCGAGGCCGTGCGCCGGGCGCGGGAGACCGCGTGCTCGAGGAGGAGACGGCCGAGCCCCTGGCCCCTGACCTCGGGGTCGACGGCCAGGCGGTCGAGGACACAGGCGCTGGCCGGGAAGGTACACCGGATGCTCCCCACCACGCGCCCTCCGTGCTCCACCCGGTACAGCTCGAACCCGCCCTGGAGCCAGGTGCGCACCTCGCCGCTCGAGGGCTGCATGTCCTCCACCAGCCGGGGATCCAGGAATCGCTCGCACCCCCGCCAGGCGCGCCGGTAGAGGTCGGCGATGGCTTCTGCCTCGGAGGGATGCGAGAGGAGGATACGGGGGGCGGCGCGGAAGAATCGCATCGAGCTGCTAGCGTATCGCCGGCGTGGATCTCCTCCGTCGGGCGTACGAGCTGTACGCGGCCGGACGCATGCACGATGCGCTGGAGGTCGCCCAGGCGGCGTGCGACCGGGCGCCTCGAGATGCCGAGGCCTGGGCGCTGCTGGCCCGGATCGTCCGTCACCTCGGCCTCCCGGCCGCCAGCGACCAGGCCTTCCAGCGCGCGGTGGTCCTGGACCGGCGGCGGCGGTTGCCCTACCGCCTCCCCCCCGACCGCTTCCGCGCCCTGGTCGAGGAGGTGCGGGCGGGGCTGCCCCCGCCCCTCAGCCGGCGGCTGGAGGGCGCCGTGATCCAGGTGCAACCGCTGCCCACCCCGGCCGCGGTGCGGGCGGGCGTTCATCCCGATGCCCTGGTCGCGCGTCCTGCGCCGGGGCAGCTGGTCCTCTTCCAGGTCAACCACGAGAACGACAGCGCCGGCGAGGAGGACCTGCGGTCGCTGATCGCTCGCTCCCTGAGCGAGGTCTGACCCCCTCACCCGCTCCAGGCGCGACGGTCGACCAGAGCCAGGTAGGCCCGGAGACGGGACAGGACCGCGGCCAATCCCCCGTCGCTCAGGCTGCAGACCTCCCGGACGCCGGCCACGTAGCCGCCCTCGAGCAAGGAACGCGGGACCTCGATCACCTGGCCGAGCGAGACCACCGCCCCTTGCCAGCCCAGGTCCTCCCGCTCGCGCACGTGCACCAGCCCTGGCACCTCCCCCCGCTCGATCCGGGACCGGGCCCGGGAGAGCCCGCGGTCCTCCTCGTAGCCGTGCATCGCCAGCACCCGGGTCGCCTGACGGTCCAGCTCCTGGCGGGGCGAGACCACGAGCACCCGCCGTCGCCTGGCCCAGGCCAGGGTGAGGTGCTCGTCCTGGAAGGCGCGCGGGTCGTCCGAGACCCGGTGGGCGAGGAGCTGACGGTAGTCACGGCCCTCCCTGGGCCGCAGGGCCAGGGCGACGTCCGTGTACCAGAGCAGGGGAACACCCTCGAAGACCGCTCCCTGGTGCAGGCAGCCCCGGGGCGGCTCGACCTCGACCGCGTTCAGCGACCGGCCGGCCGTAGCTGCGTCCTGTCCAGGCCCTCCAGGACGACGGATGCCCCCGCCAGCCCGGCCGCGCTGGGAAAGGCCCGGCTTCGCTCCAGGAGATCTGGCTGCCGGCGCCGCCAGGCGCGGGGCAGCTCCCGCCGGGCCTGCTCCAACTCCAGCTCGGCCGCCGTCGGGGCACGTCGGAGCCGTCGGGCGGCGTCCTGCTCGACCAGGCGGCGGACGTACTCCGAGACGCTGCGACCCTCCCGGAGGTCGTCCAGGAGCCGGCGGGTGGGGGCGGGCATGGAGATGCTGAGCGTGACGGCGGTCCTGGCCACCACCTGAGTCTCTCCCATGGGACCGGCGGCGGTCAACGATCACCCTGCCGGCGCGCGCGGGGCGAGTTGGGAGTCGACGTCCTGCGGGGCCGGCGTGCGAAGATCCATCATCACTCGCGATGGCATGGCACGCGCAGCCCGAGGACGGGCTTTGGACCCCGGCCGAGTTCCTCGGCCGGCTCGAGGAGGTCATCGACGCGGCCTTCCGCCTGGCGACCGTGGTGTTGCGCGACGAGGCCGCGGCCGAGGAGGTGGTGTTTCGGACTGCGCTCGTCGCCGCTCGCCGAAGGCCGAGCCGCGAGGCGCCGAGCTTCCGCGCCTGGTTCCTGGCCCTGGTGGCGGCGGAGACGGGGCACGTCCGGCTCCGCGGCCTCCTCTCGGGAGCTTCGAGCGGGGAGGACGGGCTCGAGGAGCCGGACGTCGAGGCGGCCGCCCGGGCCGAGGCCTGGGGTTCGCTCGACGGCCTCGGCAAGGGCGACCGCCTGGCGCTGTTCTGCTTCTTCTATCTCCGGCTGCCCATGGGCGAGGTCGCGACCGTGCTCCGCACCTCGGTGCGGGGCGCCCGGCGGCGCATCCATCGGGCGGTCCGCCGGCGGGCGTCGGACGGGGCTCCCGGCGGGGTCCAGGACCTGGTGGGGGTCGCGGGCGCGGTCGACCGCCGGTCGCTGCGGGAGACCTTCGAGATGGTCACGCGCCCGGCCAGCCCTGTGCTCCTGGAGCAGATCCAGCGGGCCCTGGCCGAGTCCGGGTCGGCCTCCCGCCGGGTCCTGGTGGCGCGAGGGGCGGCGATCGGGCTGGCCGGCCTGGCCGTGCTCACGCTGGCCGGATTCGGTGTCGTCGCCTACGGCCACCGTGGGTGGGCGGCCCGGCCGGCCGCCTCCCCGGCGGTCGCCGACCGGGGACGGACGGCTCCGGAGCTGAGGCTGGAGCCGACGCCGGCGCCCGGCACGCCCACCCCGGTCGAGGCCGAGACCGTCAGCCCGACCCCGGTCCCGGTCGCGACCCCGATCCCGACCCCGGTCCCGACCCCGGCGGTGGCCCCGGCCCCGGTGCCCGATCCCGGCTTCTCCTGCGCCCCTCGGAGCGGGGGCGGAGGCGCCGCCGAGCTGGCCACGGTACGGGCCGGCTCGCACCCCACCTACGACCGCTTCGTGATGCAGTTCGACGGTCCGGTGCCGCGGTACCAGGTCAGCCTCCAGGGCTCGACGGTGGTGATCGTGCTCCAGGGGACGAGCAGCTCCGGCTCCTATCCGCTCCAGCTGCGCGCCGGCTACGCCGTCCTGGAGGCCGCGTGGCAGCAGGTGGCGGGGGCGGGGACGGTCGAGTGGCAGCTCCAGCTGGCCCGTCCCGAGTGCCTGCACGTGTTCACGCTCAGCGCGCCCTCGCGTCTGGTCGTCGACGTGCAGCACGGCTGAGCTCCTCGCCTCTCCCCCTCCGGCCGGTCGGGCGGTATCTTCCAGTGGATGCCGGACATCAGGACCGAGCAGGAGGGGGCCGTTCTGGTCCTGACCGTCGATCGGCCCCGGGCGAGCAACGCGCTCGGCCTCGCCACCATGGTCGAGCTGGACGAGATCCTGGCCGGGCTGGAGTCCCGTGGCGACGTGGGCTGCGTCGTCGTCACCGGCGCCGGCGACCGCGTCTTTTGCGCCGGCGGCGATCTGGCCGAGCTGGAGTCACGGCGTGACCGGGCCTTCGCCGCCGGGATGGCCAGGAGCATGCGCTCCACCCTGGATCGCATCGCCCGGCTGCCGATGCCGGTCCTGGCCGCCGTCAACGGCGCCGCCCTGGGCGGAGGCGCCGAGGTGGCGATGGCGTGCGACTTCCGGATCGCGGTCGAGGACGCCCGGATCGGGTTCACCCAGGTGCTGCTGGGCCTCCCTCCCGCCTGGGGCGGGGTCGAGCGGCTGGCGGCGGCGGTGGGCCGGGGACGGGCCCTCTACCTGCTGACGACCGGTCGCGTGCTGACCGGCGCCGAGGCGCTGGCCTGGGGGGTGGTCGAGGAGGTGGTGCCCCGGTCCCGGTTCCACGATCGCTGGGTCGAGGTGGCCCGGCAGGTGGCGCGGGCGCCGACGCACGCCCTGGCCGGCATCAAGCGGGCGCTGGAGGCGGCGCTGCCGGCCGCCCGGCCGGAGCTGGCGGGGCCGGCGGTGGCCAGCTTCGCGCAGGCCTGGGTGGCGCCCCAGCACTGGGAGATGGCGGCCGCGCTGGAGCGGCGGCGCCGCCGACGGACCGGGGACTGATGGACGTCCGGCGAGCCCTGGAGGAGATCGACCAGCGGGCGGGGGCCGGGCGCTGGGAGGAACTGCTGGAGTTCGCGCGCTCGTTCTGCGCCGACCACAGCGGGGAGATGGTGGCCAGGCGGATCGCCCTCGTCGACCTCCGGGGCTACGTGGAGCACCTGGAGGTCGCCGCCGAGCGGTCGGCGCGTCTGGCCCGCGTCGGTCAGGCTCAGGCCGTGTGCTTCCAGTACGATCCCCGGGATCGCTGGCGAGGGCTGTTCGTCGCCTGTCGGTCGTATGCTCCCCGCTCCGCCGGGGACGACCGCTGGCTGCGCGATTGGACGCAGGTGGTGCGGGGCCCGACCCTGCCCGCCTTCGCCGAGCTGTACCTGCCGGACTACCGGAGCGCGCCCCAGGCGGCGGGCCGGATGGTGTACCTGGTGGCGCGGACGGTGGAGAGCCTGGCCCGGGCCACCCGGCGCTGGCCCCAGGAGCTTCCCCTCTGCGCCGGCTTCCCCGACCAGGTGCTGGTCACCCGCGTCCGCGAGCCGGGCGCGGCCGGCCGCCCGGGTCACCAGCACCGGGCGCTGCCGGGGCCGGCCGCCTGAGCCGGGGGGGCGCGGGTCCCCGCCCGCCGGGCGCCCGGCGGGCGGCGTTGCACGCCGTTCCCTCCGCGGGCTACGGTTTGGGCACCGGCGCTCCGGGTGATCGACCAACCGGGGGAGGCGGTTGAGGTGACGCGCCTCGAGTTCGAGTGTCTGGGGATGGCCTGTCGCCTGCTGGCGCTGGGTCCGGCGGCGAGCCGGCTGGAGGCAGGGGCCCGGTGGGCACGTGAGGTGGAGCGGCGGCTGTCGAGGCGGGATCGTTCCAGCGAGCTGTCCCGCCTCCACGCCGCCGGCGGTCGCTGGATGCCGGTCAGCCCGGAGCTGGAGTCGCTGCTGCGGGCGGCGCTGTGGGCCCACGAGGCCAGCGGGGGGCTGGTGCACGTGGGCGTCTCGTCGCCGGCGGACGGCAAGGCGAGGGTGCCGGCGCCGCTCCCGGCCGTGCTCGAGGTGGCGAAGCGGCGGGCCTGGCTGGCCCCCGGGGCACGGATCGAGCTGGCCGGCCTGGCCCGGAGCTGGATGGCGGACAGCCTGGGCGGGTGGCTGGGAGACAACGCCTTCGCCGACCTGGGGGGAAGCGTGTGCGCTTGCGGCCCGGGGCCGGAGGGGGCCGGCTGGCCGGTGGACGTGACCGGCGAGACGGTGATGGTCATGGACGCCGGGGTGGCCACGAGCGGGATCGGGAGCCGAGCCCCCCGGTGGGCGGTGATCGATCCTCGGACCGGGCGCCCGGCCGAGAGCGACCTGAGAGAGGTGTCCGTCCTGGCGCCGACGGCGATCGAGGCCGAGGTGCTGGCCCGAACGGCGCTCCTGGTCGGCTCGCGACGGGCCCCGGCGGTGCTGGCCGACCGGGCGTTGGGCTGGGCCTTCCGGGAGATGTGAGCCCGCCGCGGGACGGCGTGTTCGCGTCCGGCAGGACGGGCTCCCCGGTTCGCGCCGGCGCTCCCGGCTCGTGTCGCCGGCTGGACGCGAGGACGCCACCTCCGTACCATTGGCGGCCGTGGATCTGACGGGGATCCCTGGAGCCGGGGGCGGCCCGCGGTGAGGCGGGCGATGCTGTTCCTGGCGGCGGCCGCGGTGATCGCGGGCGGCTGGTGGCTCGTGGCCAGGCCCGGAACCGGTCCGGCCGGGGTGGAGATGACCGCCGCCGACGCCCACAGCGCCGAGAACAAGATCGAGGCCATCGTCGGCGCCAGGGCGCAGGCGGTGAACAGTGGGCGGCCGGTGGCCATCGACGAGACCTTCAGCGACGGCGAACTCAGCTGGTTGGCCAACCAGGTCGCGCAGGAAAAGGGCCTGCCGGTGGAGCACGTCCTGCTCCACGCGACCTCGGGCGGCACCATCCAGGGTGAGGCCCGCGGCCGGATCGCGGGGGTGAGCGTCCCGGTCACGGTCGAGGGCGTCCCCGAGGTGGGGTCGGACGACCGGCTGCGGGTGCGGGTGACGGGCGTCCGGGTGGGCGCGGTCCCGGTGCCCGACGGGGTCCTGGAGGGGCTGGCAGGTGGGGTGCGGCGGACGCTGGAGCTGGGAGCGCCGCTGACCGGCTACTCCCGGGTTCATCTCACCACCACCGAAGGCCAGGTCACGGTCACCGCGGTCGCGGACCCCAGCTGAGCTCCCCGGTCGCGGAACGACCTGCCGGTCTCACACTACAGTTGATCGGTGGGCACCTGGTGCCGTCCGCCTCGGGCTTGCGGGAGCGAGAAGGGGTGGTGGACGTCTGGATCTCCCGGCTGAGACCCCACGCGCTGGCCTCCGCGTCCCTCGGGATCGACGTTGGCTTGCTGATCGTCAAGCTGGTGACGGCGTTCCTGACCGGAAGTCTCGGCCTGCTGAGCGAGGCGCTCCACTCCGGCCTCGACCTCGTGGCCTCCATCTTCGCCCTTCTCGGCGTGCGGGCGGCGCGAAAGCCGGCCGATCCCGAGCACCCGTACGGCCACGGCCGGGCCGAGAACCTGGCCGCCCTGGGCGAGGGATGCCTCCTGCTGCTGGCGGCGCTGGGCATCGGATACGAGGGGGTGATGCGGCTGAGCTCTGGCCGGGCGGAGGTGGAGGCGACCGCCTACGCGCTGGGCCTACTGGCCGGGGTGGTGGTGCTGGAGGCGTCGCGCGCGACCGTCCTGCTCCGGGCGGCGCGGATCTGGGCCAGCCCGGCCCTGGCGGCGAGCGGGCAGAACCGGTTGGCCGACATCGGATCGGCGGCCAGCGTGCTGGGCGGGCTGGTGGGCGTGCGCTTCGGGCTCTGGTGGGCCGACGCCACCGCCGCCCTCGTGGTCGCGGCCCTGATCGCACGCGCCGCCGGACTGCTGATCTACCGTTCGGCGGACATCCTGATCGATCGGGCGCCGGTCGGCGTCGAGGACGAGGTGCGCCGTACCATCGCCGGGGTGGCCGGGGTGCGCAGGGTGGGAGCGGTGCGCGTGCGTCGCTCCGGCGGCCGCCTGCTGGGCGACGCCCGCGTCTCGGCCCGGCCCACCCTCTCGGTCGAGGGGGCGCGGCAGCTGAGCCAGGAGGTCCGGGCGGCGGTCGAGCGTGCGCACCCCGACCTCGACCTCGCCATCGTGGTGGAGCCACAGTCCGCGGAGGACGACCTGGTGGAGCGAGTTCACGCCACCGCCGCCCGGCAGGGGATGATCCGGGACCTGCACAACGTCACCGTGGAGCGAGAGCAGGACGGCAGCCTCCACCTCAGCATGCACGTCAAGCTGCCCGGCCACATGACCCTGGACGCGGCCGGGGCGGCCAGCGAGGAACTCGAACGACGGCTGCGCGAGGAGTTCCGGGGTGTCTCCAGGGTCGACGTCCACCTGGAGCCCCTGGAGCCGACGCTGGTGAGCGGCGCCGATGTCACCGCCGGTCGCGGGGATCTGGCCGTCGCGATCCGACGGATCGTGGAGGCGCACCCGGACGTGCTCCGCTGTCGCGATGTCGAGCTCAGCGCGCGAGAAGACGGGATCGTGGCCCACGTGGTGGCCGAGATGCCCGGGGAGGTGAGCCTTGAGCGAGCCCACGCGGTCGAGACCGAGCTCGAGGAGCGGCTGCGGCGAGCGCTCCCGGAGCTGTCGGAGGTGGTGGCCCGGGCCGTGCCCTGAGGGCCGGGGTGCCCTTCCCCCCACCCGGACCTCCGACCCCGGACGGGCCGGCGGGGAGGGGGACGAGGGGCGATGACGGTCAGGCCGGGCGGCCCGGGTGACCTGCCGGGCCTGCGGGCGCTGCTGGCGGATGAGGTTCGGCGGAAGGAACGCGACTGCGTGCCTCCCGCCCACGCCCTGCAGAGCCTGAGCAGGGCGATCGACTGGAGGACCCACTCCCGGGTGGTGGAGGACGAGGACGGCCTCCGGGCCATCGTGCTCGTGCTGGAGCGCTCCGGCCCGGAGGGCGTGGTGGCCAGGGTGGAGACCGCCGCTCGGGACGAGGCTGAGCGGAAGCGATTGCTGGGCTGGGGGATCGAGCTGGGGTTGGCCACCGGCGCCTCCGCGGTGGAGGTGTGGCGGCCGAGGGCGGCGCCCGACCCTCCTCGGGACCTGGGGTTGACCGCGGTCCGCCCCTTCTGGCGGATGGATCGAGCCGACCTGACCGGGCTTGCGGAGCACCCGCTGCCCCCCGGCTACCGGCTGGCGCGCCGCCCCGATCCCCGTCAAGAGACGGCGGTGTTCAACCGCGCCTTCCAGCGGCACTGGCGCTTCCAGCCGGTGGAGTCCGGCGCCGGCCGCGGCCGATCCTCGGCCCTGAACCTGCTCGCCCTGGGACCGGACGGCGCTCCGGCGGCGATCGTGTGGGGCTCCCTGGAGTGGTACGAGGCGGATGACCGCGCCCAGCCGGTGGGGCTGGTGGAGGCGGTGGGCACCCTGCCGGAGCACCGGCGCCGGGGGGTGGCGAGCGCACTCCTGATCGAGGCGCTACGGCGACTGCACCGCCGCGGCGCCCGAACCGCCTCCCTGTACGTCGACGGGCTCAATCCCACCGGCGCCGCGGCCGTCTACCATCGGCTCGGGTTCCGGATCGGCTTCGAGTACGAGGTGTTCGAGGCCACCCCCGCCTCCCTGGCGGCGCGGTTCCGCCGGCCCGGCGGCTGAGCCACCGGCCTCCGGAGGCGCGTCGTGCCCAGGCCCCGTGAGTCAGGGGAGGTCGAAGGTGATCTCGTACACGCCGCCGTTGAGCCGGGCGCGATGGATCCATCCCAGCCTGCGCAGGAGACCCAGCATGCTCTGGTTCTCCGGCAGCACGATCAGGACGAAGGTCTGGATGCCGTGCTCCCGGGCCGCCTGCGCCAGCAGCTCGAGCAGGGCCGAGCCCAGGCCCCGGCGCTGCATCTCGTCCACCACCGCCACCGCCACCTCGGCCACGTCCGTGCCCGGGACGCGGTCGTAACGGGCCACGCCCAGGATGTGCTCCCGTCCGTCGGGACGATGGGTGGTCGCCACCAGGGCGAAGCGGCTCTGGTGGTCGACCCGCGCCAGCCGCCGGGCCAGCTCCTCCGGGAGCCGCTTCAGGGGCGAGAGGAACCGGAAGTACACGCTGCGCTCCGACATCCGGGCGAAGGCCTCGTGGAGCCGGGGCTCGTCGTCGGCCCGGATGGGCCGAACGTGGACCCTGACGCCGTCCCGGAGCTCGAGCAGGCGCTCGTAGCGGGAGGTTGGTTGCATCAACGATGGTTGTACACCTCGCCGGCGGGTCCTGAAGTCGCCGTCGCCTTCGCGCTAGGGTGGACGCGGAATGGCGGTGCGAACGGTTCCCGGGCCAGAGCGCATCGCCTGGACCGCGGCTCGAGTCCGGGTCACGATCGGCCTGCTGGCAGCCCTCTTCGTCGCCGCCCTGGACTCCACCATCGTGGGCACGGCGTTGCCCACCATCGGGCGGGAGCTGGGCGACTTCGCGCTCTACCCCTGGATCTTCACCGGGTACCTGCTGACCAGCACCACCACGGTGTCGGTGTGGGGCCGTCTTGCCGACCTCCACGGTCGCCGCCCGGTGCTCCTGGCCGGGCTGGGGCTGTTCGTTGGCGCCTCCGCCCTTTGCGGCGTCGCCGCCTCGATGCCGGAACTGGTCCTCTGTCGCGCGGCGCAGGGAATCGGCGCCGGTTGCGTGCAGCCGGTGGTCCTGACCGCCGTCGCCGACCTGTTCCCCATGCGCCAGCGGGCCCGTGTCCAGGGCCTGTTCAGCGCCATGTGGGCCATCGCGGCCCTGGTGGGGCCACTGCTGGGCGCGGCCTTCGTGGCCACGATCGGCTGGCGCTGGATCTTCGCGATCAACGTTCCCATCGGTCTGGCCGCCGGTCTCCTGCTCTGGACCCACCGGGAGACGGGGCACGGGGACGGGGACCCGGGCGGGATCCACTACTCGGGAGCCGTCCTTTTGACCGCCGGCATCGCGGCCCTGCTGTGGGGCCTGGGAGCGGGCAGCACCGGCGCCCAGCCCCGCTGGGAGCTGGCCGTGGCCGGGCTGCTGGTGCTGACGGCCTGCGCGCTGGTGGAGCTGCGCGCCCGGGCGCCGGTCCTGCCGCTGGACCTCATCGGGCACGGCCTCATCGGCCCGGCCGTGCTCGGAGGGACGCTCGGCGGCACGGTGATGTTCGGCATCACGACCTACGCTCCCCTCTACGTTCAGAGCGGGCTGGGGGACTCTCCGATCGCGGCCGGGACGTCGATCTCGCCCATGCTGCTCGGTTGGCCCCTGGCGGCGGTGGCCGGAGGCCGGATCATGCTGCGGGTCGGCTACCGGCGGCTGGTGGGGGTCGGAGGCGCCGTGCTGCTGGGAGGCACGCTGATCCTGGCGGCCGTGCCGACCGCCTGGGGCGTGGCCGGCGTCGCCCTGGCCTCCTTCGTCTGCGGCGTCGGCCTGGGCCTGATGCTCACACCGCTCATGATCGTGATCCAGAGCAGCGTGCCCTGGGGACGCCGGGGGGCCGCGACCGCGCTCAACCAGTTCGCGCGGACGGTGGGCGGGGCGGTGGGCGTATCGCTCATGGGGCTCCTGTTGACGGGACGGGTCCAGCGGCTGGCCGGTGCCGATCGCGCCCTGATCCTGGCCGGCACCCACGCCGTCTTCCTGTCCCTGGTCGGCCTCGCCGCCGTTTCCCTGGCGGTCGACCTCTGGATCCTCCGGCGGGGCGTGGAGATCGTCGAGCCCGCGGACGGCCGGCTCCCCGGCTCGGCCTGATCGGAGGCGAGATCGGCACACCTGGGGCCGCCGCTGCGCGTATGCTCAGCCGCCCCGGGTGGCCGATGCTGCCCTGTACGAGGTGAGCCTCGGAGGGATCGCATGAGAGAAGGTCGTGAGCCGTTGCTGGGCTGGCGGCTGTGGCGCCTCCGCGATGGCCAGCTCGAGTCGTGGGCGGCGGGGAC
>JAJPKS010000438.1 GCA_021323605.1 Bacillota bacterium
GCCGACCCGGCGGATGATCGCCCCGCGGTCGGGGAAGCCGCCGACCACGTCGCCTGCTCTCTCGTCGAGGAGCCGGGCCGCCTCTCAGGAGCGCTCCTCGGGCTGCCCCACCACGCGCTGGTGCGGGATCCGCACCCCTCGGCGCTGGCCTGATCGAAGCTCGAGCGGACCGGGGTCCATGGTCGGGGCCGACCGGGGGGAACCCCATCGGGACCCGTATCGGGGCACCCCATCGGAGCAAGCTCCGATGGGGACCCCTCGATGGGGTGCCCTCCTCGCCCGCCGCTCCCTCAGCGACCCCGATGACCTCGCCTCCTCCCTGGCCCTGGCCCCGACCGAGGTCTCGCTCCAGGAGCTGGCGACGGTGGCCGCGACCCGGTCCACCGCGGAGCCGTGCTTCAAGGAGGCGAAGGGGGAGACCAGGCTGGACCAGTAGGCTGCCCTCGGCGCTCAAGGAGTGTGCTCCGCCAGTGCCACTCCCACGGCCAGTCTGTGGAACTCGTCAGCGTGACCTCCCGGATGGAGCGGGAGTGGAGGAGGTAACGCACGTGGCGGCGACGATCGAGGCATCGGCGACCATCAGCGTGAGGCCGAACGGGCATCGTACTCCTCTCCCACGGCCTCGGCCACATTCCGCGCCGGGCCCGGCTGACCGAGCGAGGTCCGTCCCGCCACCAGCTCGGCGAGCGGCGCGCCGGACGGCAGTTGGCAGCGTGGGCGAGGAGATGGTGTACCGACTGCGACGGCCGGTGCTCCTGACCAGCCGCTTCGCAGAACTCATGCCTGGCTTGAAGGATCACCCTGGTGCCCCGCCATGTGACAGCCAGAATAAGATCCCGTGCGATGCCACCCCGGCTGTCCGATGTGATCGCGAACACCGCCAGGCGGCCTGCCGGCATGGTCGGTCGGCTGCTCTACGGGCTGCCGACCGCATCCCACCCCGCATATGGACGGGTCCTGGACGCGCTGGAGCTCAAGGCTTCTGATAGGCTGCTCGAGATTGGCTGCGGTGGCGGGCACTTCCTCGCCAGGGCACTGGAGCGCGCCGGCAGCGCGGCCGGGCTCGACCACAGCCCCGACATGGTCGACGCCACGAGGAAGCGCAATGCCCATGCAGTGGAGGCCGGTCGCCTTGAGGTGAGAGAGGGCGACGTCACCCGTCTGCCGTGGCCGGACCAGCATTTCACCGCCGTCGCCATGAACCAGGTCTTCTTCTGGCTCCCGGCACCCGACAGGGCACTGGCCGAGATCCACCGGGTGCTCCGACCTGGCGGCCGCTTGGCCATGCTCAATGCCTCGGCGCGCCGAATTACGAAGTTGGTGATGCTCCCCTACGTACTCGGTGGGTTGCGCCTCTACACCGACGAGGAGCTGGGCGCAATGGTGCGTTGCTCGGGCTTCACTGAGGTCATGGTGGAGAGCCGGGGCCTCGCGCAATGGTGCTTCGCCCGCCGCAACGACGAACCCGGTTGGGCTTCCGCATAGTGTGGCGCGAGGCACGCTCCATGCTGAGTGCGCTCGAACGGACCCTTCTCACGGCAAGCTGGCAGCGCCTAGAGGCCGAGACACGCCCCCTGCTCTAAGGAGGTGGCACGCGCCAATGCTGCAAGGTCACCGCTCCGCGGTCAGCAATCGGGCTCCCTGCCCATCATGGGTTCTTGAGGAGGGGTGAGGTGTGCATTCCGGTGAAATGGTCCGCGATTTTCCTGGTCGCAACGATGACGACTACCTGGACTGGTTCTGGCGCAACGCCGGAGTCGGTCGTCAGCGCCAACGCCGAGCGTTGGGCGATCGAGGAGACCCATCGCAGCTGCAAACAGTTCTTTGGCGCCGAAGATCCTCGGTACTGGCACCCTCAGTGACTGGAGCGAGCCAGGGCGATCTCTCTGTTCACCGCCACGCTGATCTGGTACTGGTACGTGGTCACCCAGGGCGACCGACCGTCCTGGTCGTCGCATCCCTGGTACAGCAACAAGCTCACCACTTCCTTCATCGATGCTCGGGCGGCGGCCAAACGTGAGCTGTGGCGGGAGAGGATTTTGGTCGGGAGCGATCGCGCTTCGCTCTCCACCGAATTCCAGGCGGCTCTGCTCGAAACACTCGCCGATGCCGCCTGACCGAACGATGTCGCAGGACCGCTCCGGGACCGAGAAAGTGGGGAAGTGCGAAAGTCCAGATCGGTCCCTTCCACCGGAATGGGCAGCGAGGGTGGGTCCTCGGCGCCCGGCTGCTGGGCGACAGGAGGCCGAGCCTGTGGTGGTCACGGCGAGGGGTCATCGCTCCCGAATGAACGGGCGCCGGGGGCGCTCTGGGATGGGTCGATGCCGCCGGCCATCGTCGTGCCCGCTCTCCTCGGTTCTTTCCCTGCCGTGGCACCACGGGCGTCGGAGCCCCACGTCAGCCGCTCGGGGGTGTGGTCCGCTCGAGGAGCGTAATGGCCAACGTCAGTGCGAGGTCGGCCATCGGCCCGAGCGGGAGCAGGCAGGGCAGGCAGGAGCGCATCAACCGGCCCCAGGCGATGCCACCGTTGGTAATCGGGGCTCGAC
>JAJPKS010000249.1 GCA_021323605.1 Bacillota bacterium
CCCTTCATCTACTACGGCGACGAGATCGGGATGGGGGACAACATCTACCTGGGCGACCGCAACGGCGTGCGCACGCCCATGCAGTGGAGCAGCGACCGCAACGCCGGGTTCTCCAGCGCCAACCGGCAGCGCCTCTACCTGCCCGTGATCACCGATCCCGAGTACCACCACGAGGGCGTCAACGTGGAGGCCCAGGAGGCCAACCCCCAGTCGCTCCTGCACTGGGTGCGCCGGCTGATCGCGCTGCGCAAGCGCTACACGGCCTTCGGCCGGGGCTCGATCGAGTTCCTCCACCCCGAGAACCGCCGCATCCTCGCCTTCGTCCGGCAGCGAGGCGAGGAGCGGATCCTGGTCGTCGCCAACCTGAGCCGCTTCGTCCAGCACGCCCAGCTCGACCTCGCCCCGTATCGTGGGCTGGTGCCGGTCGAGGTCTTCGGCAGGACGGAGTTCCCGCCCATCGGCGACCAGCCCTACCAGGTCATGCTCGGGCCGCACACGTTCTACTGGTTCGCGCTCGAGCCCCAGCGCATCGACCTGGGCACGCTGAGCTACGTGCCCGAGCTCTCCCTCAACCGGGCGGAGCTGGAAGGGGCGCTCCCGTCCTACCTGCGCGCCCAGCGGTGGTTCGGGGGGCGCAGCCGGCACATCACCGAGGTCCAGGTCGTGGACTCCGTGCCGGCGGCCGAGGCCGTGATCCAGGTGGTCGAGCTCCGCTACCGCGAGGGCGACCCGGAGACCTACGTGCTGCCTCTGGCCCCGGACCCGGAGGGACGGGTCGTCGACGCGCTGAACGAGGCGACCTTCAACCGCCGTCTGCTGGACGCCATCGTCCGTCGCCGCCGCTTTCGCGGCCGGGCCGGTGATCTCATCGCCCTGCCCATGCCCCACCTGAACCGCCTCGCCGCGGGGGACGAGGACCTGATGCCCCGGCTGGCCGCGGGCGAGCAGACCAACAACTCGGTCATCTTCGGGGAGCGCCTGATCCTGAAGCTGTTCCGCCGGATCGAGGAGGGTGTCCATCCCGACCTCGAGCTGACCCGCTTTCTGACCGAGGTCCGCTTCCCGAACATCGCCCCGGTGGCGGGGGCGCTCGTCTACCGCCGTCACCGCGGCCACGGCGCGGTCGTGGCCATGCTCCAGGCGTACGTCCCCAACCAGGGGGACGCCTGGAGCCACGCGCTGACCGAGCTCACCGCCGAGGGCGACTCGATCGAGCGCTACCTCCCCTACGCCTCGCTGCTGGGCCAGCGGACGGCCGAGCTGCACCTGGCCCTGGCCTCGCGGCCCGACGATCCGGCCTTCGCGCCCGAGCCCACGCTCATGCTCGACGCTCGTTCCATCTACCAGTCCATCCGCTCGGTGGCCACCCAGGTCATGCCCAGCCTCCGCCGGCACCTCGAGTGCCTGGACGACGAGGCGAGGGAGGACGCCCGGCAGGTCCTCGAGCTCGAGGGGCTCCTCCACGAACGGTTGCGCCGGGTCATCGAGCGGCCGCTGAGCGCGCGCCGGATCCGCTGCCACGGCGACTACCACCTGGGCCAGGCGCTCTTCACCGGGGCCGACTTCGTGATCATCGACTTCGAGGGGGAGCCGGCCCGTCCCATGCGCGAGCGCCGTCTCAAGCGCTGGGCGTTCAAGGACGTGGCCGGGATGCTGCGCTCCTACGCCTACGCGGGCCGGGCGGCCCAGGTGCCGAACGCCTCGGAGTGGGTGAGGGCGGTCGGCGAGGCCTTCCTGAACGCGTACCTGGACACCGCGGCGGGGGCCCCGTTCCTGCCCCAGAGCGACGAGGAACGCGATCTGCTGCTGGAGACCATGCTGATCGAGAAGGCGCTGTACGAGATCCGCTACGAGCTCGACCACCGGCCCGACTGGGTCTCGATCCCGCTCCGCGGTCTCCGCGACCTCCTGATCGGGGAGACCGGCTCGTGAGCGCCCTCCACCCGCCCGTGAGCCTGCTCTCGGATGAGGATCTGTACCTCTTCAACGAGGGGAGCCACTTCCGCATCTTCGACAAGCTGGGCGCCCATCCGGTCGCGGACGGGGTGGTCTTCGGCGTCTGGGCCCCCAACGCCGAGCGCGTCTCCGTGGTCGGCGACTTCAACGGCTGGGATCCCGGGGCGCACCCGCTCTCCCCGCGGGCGAGCTCCGGCATCTGGGAGGGCTTCGTGCCCGGCCTGGGGCCGGGCGCCGTCTACAAGTACCACCTGGTCACCCGAGGCGGCCACTACCGGGTTGACAAGGCGGATCCCGTGGCCTTCTTCGCCGAGACGCCGCCGCGCACCGCGTCCGTGGTCTGGGACCTGGGCTACGAGTGGGGGGACGATGACTGGATGCGCGGACGCGCGGCCGGGAACGCGCCGACCGCCCCCTGGTCGATCTACGAGGTGCATCTGGGCTCGTGGATGCGCGTGCCCGAGGAGGGGAATCGCTGGCTCGGCTACCGGGAGATCGCGCCCCGACTGGCCGACCACGTGGAGCGGGTGGGATTCACCCACGTCGAGCTGCTGCCGGTGATGGAGCATCCGTTCTACGGCTCCTGGGGTTACCAGACCACCGGTTACTTCGCCCCCACCAGCCGCTACGGGACGCCGCAGGACCTGATGTACCTGATCGATTACCTCCACCGGCGCGGGATCGGGGTCGTGCTGGACTGGGTGCCGTCGCACTTCCCCACCGACGAGCACGGGCTCGGGTACTTCGACGGGACCCATCTGTACGAGCACGCCGATCCCCGCCTGGGGAAGCACCCGGACTGGGACAGCCTCGTCTTCAACTACGGGCGCCACGAGGTGCGGAGCTTCCTCGTCTCCAGCGCGCTCTTCTGGTTGGAGCGCTACCACGCCGATGGGCTGCGGGTGGATGCCGTGGCCTCGATGCTCTACCTGGACTACTCGCGGCGGGAGGGGGAGTGGGTCCCGAATCGCTTCGGGGGGCGCGAGAACCTGGAGGCGATCGAGTTCCTGCGCCGGCTGAACGTGGAGGTCTACGCCTCCCATCCCGACGTGCAAACCGTGGCCGAGGAGTCGACCGCCTGGCCGATGGTGTCGCGTCCCACCTACGTGGGCGGCCTCGGCTTCGGCATGAAGTGGGACATGGGCTGGATGCACGACACGCTCCGGTACCTCTCCCACGACCCCGTGCACCGCCGCTACCACCACCACGACCTGACCTTCCGCGGTCTGTACGTGGCCAGCGAGAACTTCGTGCTCCCGCTCTCGCACGACGAGGTCGTGCACGGCAAGGGATCGCTCCTGGGCCGGATGCCGGGCGACGAGTGGCAGCGTTTCGCCAACCTGCGCCTGCTCTTCGGCTGGATGTTCGCCCAACCGGGCAAGAAGCTGCTGTTCATGGGCGACGAGTTCGGTCAGCGGCGTGAATGGGACCACGAGGGCTCGCTGGACTGGCACCTGCTCGACCACCCCCTGCACCGGGGGGTGCTGCGCTGGGTGAGCGATCTCAACCGCCTCTACCGCGCCGAGCCGGCCCTGCACCGGCTGGACTTCGACCCCCTCGCCGGCTTCTCCTGGGTGAACGCCGACGACGCCGAGCAGTCGGTGGCCGCGTTCGTGCGCTCGGCCGGCGATCGCCACGTGCTGGGGGTGTTCAACTTCACGCCCGTGCCCCGCCACGGCTACCGGCTCGGGCTTCCCGTCGGAGGTCGCTGGCGCGAGCTGTTGAACGGGGACGCCGGCGAATACGGCGGCAGCGGGGTGGGCAACCCGGGCGCCGTGGAGGCGGAGCCCGAGCCCCGGCACGGACGGCCGTTCTCGATCGCGGTCACCCTGCCCCCGCTGGCGGCGGTGTTCTTCGCCCCCGAGGAGATGGGACCGCCGGTGCCGGCCCGGTGATGACGGCCTCGAGCCGATGAACCTCCGGGGCCGGTGGTCGGCCGCTCCGTCTCGCGGCGGAGCGATCCGGCCGGAGGGCCGAGGCGGCTCGGGATCTGCAGCCGCGGGCCGGCCTGGGGGAAAATCAGCCTCTCGTTGACCATGGCACGACCGATCCACCTGGCCTTCGTCTGGCACCTGCACCAGCCTTACTACAAGGACGACCTCACCGACACCTACCTCCTGCCGTGGGTCCGACTGCGCGCCACCAAGGACTACAACAAGATGGCCGCGCTTTTGGAGGGATACCCCCGGGTGCGGCAGACCTTCAACCTGGTTCCCTCGCTCCTGGTCCAGATCGCGGACTACGGGCGCGGAGAGGGGCGCTACCACGACCTCTTCTGGGAGCTCAGCCGCAAGCCGGCAGCAGAGCTGACCGCCGAGGAACGGGCCTTCATCGTGCGCTGGATGCGGGAGGCGCCCCAGTTCCTGCGTGTCCAGGCCTCGCCCCGGTACCGTGACCTCGCCGGCCGCCCCCCGACCGATGCCTTCACCACCGAGGAGATCCGTGACCTGCAGGTCTGGTGCAACCTGGCCTGGTGCGACCCGGCCTGGGTCGACCGCGACCCCCGGCTCTCCGCCCTCAAGGCGCGAGACCGCGACTTCACCGAGGCGGACAAGGACGTCCTCTTCGCCGCCCAGCTGGAGACGGTGCGGGGGATCATCCCGGCCTACGCCGGGCTGGCCCGTCGCGGTCAGGCCGAACTCACCTTCTCGCCCTACTACCATCCGATCCTGCCCCTGGTCTGCGACCTGGAGTCGGCGCGGGAAGCGACGCCGGGCATCCAGCTCCCGGAGCGGCGTTTCGCCCACCCCGAGGACGCGCTGGACCAGATCGAGGCCGGCCGGCGCGAGTTCGAGCGCCTGACCGGCGTCCGGCCCCGCGGCATGTGGCCGTCGGAGCTGGCGGTGGGGGAGAGCGTGGCCGAGCTGGCGGTCCGGGCCGGGGTCGACTGGTTCCTCTCCGACGAGGAGGTGCTGGGCCGCTCGCTCGGCGTGTACCTGGGACGGGACGGGGAGGGTCGCCTCCACCAGCCGGAGCTGCTCTACCGGCCCTGGCGGATCGAGCGCGAGGGGGGCTCGGTGACCGTCGTCTTCCGCGACACCCTGCTCAGCAACCGGATCGGCTTCGACTACCACCGGATGCCGGCCAGAGAGGCGGTGGACGACTTCATGGGCCGCCTGCGCCGGATCCGGGAGCAGCAGGGCGAGGACCGCGACTTCCTGGTCGTGGTCGCCCTGGACGGCGAGAACCCCTGGGA
>JAJPKS010000302.1 GCA_021323605.1 Bacillota bacterium
GAAGCCGTACTGCTGGACGAGATCGGTGCGGACGATGGGCATGATGGCGATGTAGAAGTCGACCCAGCCCAGCCAGCGGCCGTTGACGTAGGCGACCTTCTTGGCGACCGGCTCGACCGGCCCGAGCTTCTTCTCCGCGTACTCGACCACGTCGCTCATGTCGACCAGATCCTTCTCGTACAGATAGGTCAGGATCTGGGCGTTCATCTCGATCATGTCGTGGCCGGCCTGGGCCGCCGCCTCGGAGGCGATCCGGGTGGGCAGATCGTAGGTGTTGATGTGGTCGATGGAGGCGGCGACTTTGTTCCGCTGGCCCCAGTCCTTGACGAAGCCGTCGATCCAGGTGTCGTAGGCGGGGATGAAGTGGCTCCACTGAAGGATGCGGAGCGACTTGTTGGCGTTGCCACCGCCGGTGGCTCCCTGCTGCGAGACCCCGGTCGGGGCACACGCCGCGGCGGCCGCCCCCAGGCCGACGGTCGCGGCGCCCTTGAGCAGGTCGCGCCGCGATATCGTCCGACTCCACAGTGGCATCATCGGTCTTCCTCCTCTTTCTCTCTCGCCCACCCGAGGCTCATGGCCCACGGTAATCATCGGCGGTCTGCCGGCGAAGGGCAAGAGGCCACGGCCCGTCGACGGCGGCGCGCCGCCGGCCACCCCACAGCCCTCGGCGCCGTCGCGAGCCGCGCCGGCGGCCTCCGGCCGCGGGCCTCCTCGGCCGGCCTGGAAGCGACTAACGGGCTCGGAGCCAGAGGTTGAGGAGCAGCGTCAGCAGGAGGGAGAGCCCCAGGGAGAGCCCGAGCGGGACGACCACCGTCACCCCGCCCAGCCGAAAGACGCCGGCCAGCGGCCCCGGCCCGAGCCAGGCGACCAGGAGCACGAGCCCGCCCATGGCCAGGAGTCCGAGCCCGGCGACGAAGAGCAGGTCCCGCTCACCCATGACACGTCCTTCTTACCCCGTTCGCGCCCTTCCGTGATCCTCTCCTCAGGCTCGAGAACTCCGCTCGGCTCGGCGAGGGCGCTCGCCCCGGCGAGGGCGGGCCGCGGCCGACAGTTATCAAAAATTCGTCGACCGACCATGAACTTGCTATCTTGATCTCGAGTCGGAGGAGGTGGCCGTCGCTCGGGTCGGCGCCGGTGCGGAGGAGGCGGTCCCGGTCCGGCGCCGGCCGGCCACGGTCGCAGGACAGACGGGAGAGGAGAGGATGGCGACGGGCGTGGTGATCGACGTTCGGCAGGAGCTCGATCGGTCCCCGATACGGCCCTTCCACTGGCTGCTGGTGATCCTGGTGGGGGTGGCCACCCTCTTCGACGGCTACGACACCGTGAACCCGGCCTACGTGATCCACTACGTGGCCCGGCCCTGGCACCTGACGCCGGCCAACGCCGGCTTCCTGGTCTCCGCCGGGTTGATCGGGTTCGCGATCGGGTCGGTCGTCCACGGCGTGGTCGCCGACCGGGTGGGCAGGCGCCCGACCATGATCGCCGGCCTCCTCATCGGCGGCGTCTTCAGCGTCCTGACCGCCGCCCTGGCCGGCTCGTTCGCCTCCTTCGTCGCCCTCCGCATCCTCACCGGCCTCGGCCTGGGTGTGATCCTGCCCCTGGGCGTGGCCTACCTGAACGAGTACCTCAATGCCTCCTGGCGAAACCTGGTGATCTCGGTCGGCAGCCCCGGGTTCATGGTCGGCGCAGTGCTGGCCTCGATCCTGGGGATCTTCCTCACCCCGACCTGGGGCTGGCAGGCCCTGTACTGGGCGGGGGCGGCGGGCATCGTGATCGCCGGGATCTTCCTCTTCGTGTTCCCGGAGTCGGCCGAGTACCTGGTGCGGCGCGGACGCTCGGCCGAGATCGCCCGGCTGCTGACCCGGCTCCACCCCTCCCGGCGGGAGCGGTACGCCGCCGCCACCTTCACCACCTCGGGTCGCATCGCCGGCCGAAGGGCCTGGAGGGAGTGGATCGAGACCCTGAGCCCTCGCTACCTGCGCACCACCATCGCCCTCTGGGTGACGGCCTTCTTCGTCCTCTTCTGCATCTACGGGCTGCAGGGATGGACGCCGACGGTGATGATCGAACGGCGGGCGAGCTTCGCCACCGGGTTCGCGTTCGGAGCCATCCTCCAGGGCTTCGGCATCCTGGGCGGCTGGGCGGCGGGCTACATCGCCGACCGCCTGATCGGCCAGCGGCCGACCATCGCCCTGTTCAGCGGGCTGGGGGCCCTGGCCGCCGTGCTGGTCGGCCTGGTCCACCTGATCGCCGTCGATGTGGCCGGCGTGGCCGCACTCGGCTTCTTCATCATCGGCGCGCAGGGCATCCTCAACAACTTCTGCGCCATGAGCTACCCGGTCCAGGTGCGCGCCGCCGGCGAGGGCTTCATGCTCGGGCTGGGCCGGATCGGGGGTCTGCTCGGCCCCTACGTCGGCGGCGTGGCGCTCGGAGCCTTCCGGACCACCGACGCCCTGTTCGTCACGGTGGCGATCGCGGCCGTGCTGGCGGTGGTCGCGATCGCGGCGACCGGAGCCACGAGGACGGCCGCCTACGTGCCGGCGGAGGCGTAGCCGACGGGCGAGGCGGAGCGCCACCAGGTCGTGATCGTGGGCAGCGGCCCGGTCGGCCTGGCGCTGGCCGTCGACCTCGGCCAGCGCGGCATCGACTGCGCCCTGGTCGAGCGGCGCCGTGACGTCGGCCGGATCCCCAAGGGCCAGAACCTCAGCCAGCGCAGCCTCGAGCACTTCTACTTCTGGGGCTGCGTCGACGAGCTGCGGGCGGCCCGCCTGCTCCCGCGCGGCTACCCGATCGGCGGCCTCACCGCCTACGACAACCTGATGGGCCGGTACTGGTACGCCCCGCCCGGACGCGAGCTCGTCCGGCGCTACTACTTCCAGGAGAACGAGCGGCTGCCCCAGTACCTCACCGAGGCCGTCCTCCGCAACCGCGTCCGCGAGCTCCGCGACGTCACCGCGCTCTTCGGGTGGACCGCCGTGGCCCTGGAACAGGACGACTACGGGGTGCGCACGACCCTGGTCCGGGACGGCGATCGCGCCCGGCGGGTGCTGATCGCCGACTATCTCGTGGGCTGCGACGGGGCGCGGTCGCCGGTCAGGACGCAGGTGGGCATCACCCTCCGAGGCCGCGACCTCCGTCGGCGGATGGTGCTGGCCGTCTTCCGCTCGCGCCGGCTCCACGACGCCCTGAAGCGCTTCCCGGCGCGCACCACCTATCGGGTCCTGCGGCCCGAGCTGGAGGGGTACTGGGAGTTCTTCGGGCGGGTCGACCTGGGAGAGGGCTGGTTCTTCCATGCCCCGGTGCCGGACGGCGCCGGGCCGGCGAGCCTCGACGTCCACCGCCTGCTCGAGCGCGCGGCCGGCATCTCCTTTCCCTGCGCCCTCGAGCACGTCGGGTTCTGGGACCTGCGGATCGCGGTCGCCGACCGCTACCGGCGCGGTCGCGTCCTCATCGCCGGCGACGCCTGCCACAGCCACCCTCCGTACGGAGGCTTCGGCCTGAACACCGGCCTCGAGGACGCGGCCAACCTGGGCTGGAAGCTGGCCGCCGTCCTCCGGGGATGGGGGGGCGAGAGCCTGCTGGACTCCTACGAGGTGGAGCGCCGGCCGGTCGCGCTCGAGACCACGGAGGAGATCGTGGCCGACATCGACCGGGACCGGGCCTTCCTGGAGCGCTACCGGCCCGACCTCGACCGGCGGGAGTTCGAGCGAGCCTGGAGCACGCTGGCGGCGAGGTCCCGGAACCGGGTCGAGTCGTACGAGCCGCACTACGAGGGGTCGCCGGTGGTGGTCGGGGCGTGCGGCCCCACCCCTGGCGTCCGCGGCCGCCACTCGCCGAGGGCACGCCCCGGGCACCACCTGACGCCCCAACCTCTGTCCTCGGGCAGGAACGTGTACGAGGAGCTGGGCGGCGACTTCACCCTGCTCGCCTTCGGCGCGGAAGAGCGGGCGGTCCACCCCTTCCAGACGGCGGCGGACGCCCTCCGGGTCCCGCTCCGGGTGGTGCGGGACACGTACCAGGCCGGACGCCGATCGTACGAGTGTCGCCTGATCCTGATCCGCCCCGACCAGTACGTCGCCTGGGCCGGCGACCGACCGCCGCCCGAACCGGAGGAGGTGATGCGAACGGCGGCCGGGCTCGGCTGAGACCTCCGGCCGCCGCCGGGGCCGGCGCCCCGGACGGGGCAGCCCGGGGCGAGACCGGACCCGACGCCGGTCCGGGCACGCCATCCGGACCGCGTGCCCGGTTCACCGGTGCCTCGACCGCCGGCGGGCGCGAGCCGGTCGCGCTCAGGCCCTGCGCACGACCTGGTACAGGCCCGCCTCGACCGTCACCGTCTCCCCCGCGCCCTCGATCCGTCCCGGGCCGCCGAGGCGGAGGTAGGTCCCACAGTCGGGGGTCTCGATCAGCTCGGCGTCGTCGGCGGCGACCCAGCACCGTCCCCCGCCCGGCCCCTCGTCGATCAGGACCAGGCGTCCGGCCTCCGCGGCCACGCGGCGTCCGGCCAGGCCCTGGTCGCCGGCCGGGATCAACAGCAACCGTTCCAGTCTGATCACGCGATCGGATCGCTCCTCTCATCCAGTGTGACCGACCCGGCCGGCGCGACGCCGGGGATGGCCTGCCCTATCGTGGGAGGCGTGGGACCCCGCCGGCGACGGGCCGGCGGTCGGATCCGGATCGCCGCACGTTCCAGGCAGTGCACGTTCTCAGGCAGTGATGGACGACGGGAGGGACGGAGATGACGATCGAGACGCCGATGGGCACCGGCTCCCGGCCGATGACGGGCGCGGAGTACCTGGAGAGCCTGCGCGACGGCCGTGAGATCTGGGCCTACGGGGAACGGGTCAGGGACGTGACCACGCATCCTGCCTACCGGAACACGGCGCGCATGATCGCGCGCCTCTACGACGCCCTCCACGACCCCGAGCGACAGCCGCGCCTGGTGGCCGAGACCGACACCGGCAGCGGGGGCTTCACCCATCGTTTCTTCCGCACTTCCCGCAGCGCCCAGGAGCTGGTCGAGGCGCGGGACGCGATCGCCGAGTGGGCCCGCATGACCTACGGCTGGCTGGGGCGGAGCCCGGACTACAAGGCCGCCTTCCTGGGCACGCTGGGAGCCAACTCGGCCTTCTACGCCCCCTACGAGGAGAACGCCCGGCGCTGGTACCGGCAGGCGCAGGAGCAGGTCCAGTTCTGGAACCACGCCATCATCAACCCCCCGGTCGACCGGCAGCGCGGCCCGGACGAGGTCCGCGACGTCTACGTCCACGTGGAGGAGGAGACCGACGCCGGGCTGGTGGTCAGCGGGGCGAAGGTGGTGGCAACCGGGTCCGCGCTCACCCACGTCAACTTCATCGCCCACTACGGGCCCCTGCCCATCAGGACCCGGGAGTTCGCGCTCTGCTTCGCCCTGCCGGTCAACGCCCGGGGGGTCAAGCTGATCTGCCGTCCCTCCTACGAGCTGACGGCCGAGGTCGTGGGCAGTCCCTTCGACTACCCCCTCTCCAGCCGGCTGGACGAGAACGACGCCATCTTCATCCTCGACCGGGTGCTGGTGCCCTGGGAGAACGTCTTCATCTACGGGGACGTGGACAAGATCAACGGCTTCTTCCCGGCCTCGGGCTTCATCCCCCGCTTCACCTTCCACGGCTGCACCCGCCTGGCGGTCAAGCTGGACTTCATCGCCGGGCTGCTGCTCAAGGCGGTGGAGGCCACCGGGGCCAGGGACTTCCGGGGCGTGCAGGCGCGCCTCGGCGAGGTGCTGGCCTGGCGCAACCTGTTCTGGGCTCTGACCGACGCCATGGCCAGGACCCCCGAGCCCTGGGTCGGCGAGGCGGTGCTCCCCAACACCGACTACGGGCTCGTCTACCGGCTCTTCTCGACCATCGCCTACCCCCGGATCAAGGAGATCGTGCAGCTCGACCTGGGCAGCGCCCTGATCTACCTCAACTCCCACGCCCGGGACTTCGCCAACCCCGAGCTGCGGCCCTACCTGGAGCGGTACGTGCGCGGCTCCAACGGCTACGGAGCGGTGGACCGGATCAAGCTCATGAAGCTACTCTGGGACGCCATCGGGACGGAGTTCGGAGGGCGCCACGAGCTCTACGAGCGCAACTACTCCGGCAACCACGAGAACATCCGCCTCGAGGTCCTGCTTCAGGCCGTGGCCACCGGCGACGCCGACCGGTTCAAGGGCTTCGCCGAGCAGTGCATGGCCGAGTACGACCTCGACGGGTGGACGGTGCCCGACCTCGTCAACCCCGAGGACGTGAACGTGATCAAAAAGGGCCTCCAGGGCTGACCGTCGCCCCGGGCCGGGGCGGTGGCCAGCGGCCTCAGGCCACGGCCGTCACCCCCGTCGGCTGGGGCAACCGGGCCAGTCGGTGGCGCAGCTCCTCGACCTCGGCCGGGTCGAGGCGGCGCAGGGGCCGGGTCAGGGTGGCGTGATCGATCACCCCCCAGAGGCGGAGCACGTGCTTCATCGTCCCCAGCGAGGCGGCGTTGCCCGAGCCGCCGCGGGCCACCTGCTTCAGATCCTCGAACCTGATTGCCAGCTCCTGGGCAGCGGTGGCGGCGGCCAGGTCGCCCCGTGCCATCGCCTCGTACACGGCCACACAGGCGGCCGGGGCGACGTTGGAGACGGCGGGCACGGCCCCCACCGCGCCGATGGCCAGGCCGGCGTCGATCAGGACCCGGGAGCCGAGGAAACACCGAAAGCGCTCCGTCAGCCCCTCACCGCGCAGGGCCAGGACCAGGGACCTGAACCACTCGAGGTCGTTCTGGCTGTCCTTGATCCCGGCGCAGACGCCCTCCCGGGCCAGGGTCAGGGTGGCCTCCAGGGTCATCCGCACCTTGACCGTCTGCGGGATGTTGTAGACCAACAAGGGCAGCTCGGGATGGGCCTCCTTCAACGTCCGGAAGTGGGCGACGGTCTCGTCCATGGTGTGGGGGAAGTAGTGGGGCGGGGTCGAGGCCAGTCCGTCCACGCCGGCCTCGGCGGCGTGCCGCGCGTGCCGGAGCGCCAGCGCGGTCGAGCTGTCGCCCACGCTCGCCACCACCGGGACTCGGCCCGCCGCCTGCTCGACCGCGATCGCCACCGCCCGCGCCCGCTCCGTCTCGGGAAGGCAGGGAAACTCGCCGGTGGTGCCCATGACCCAGAGGCCGTGGACCCCGGCCCCGATCAGGAAGTCCACCAGGCGCCGCAGCGAGCGCTCGTCGACGGCTTCGTCCGGGGTCAACGGCGTCAGCATGGGGGTGAAGATTCCGCGCAGTCGGCTCAGCTCCATGTCCGCAATCTAGCCTTCTGGGCGCGGCGCGGCACGGGCGGTCGGGCGGCGACGCCGGCCGCCGGCCATCGCTCCGGCCCCATCCGCGACCCGGGATCTCTACCATGGCGAGGGTGAGCGGCCGATGAAGCACCGGGTTCGACCGGCGCCTCCGCGGCCCGCCACGACTTCAAACAGGAGGCTGCGGATCGGCAGTGGACTACCAGCTCGAGCAGCTCATCAACGGGCCGGCGGGCACCCACCCGCTGTGGGACCGGGTCATGACCACGGTCGCGGTCGGGGCCGAGCCGGCGTTCATCGCTCTGATCGTGCTCTGGTTCCTGGTCGGTCTCTGGCGCCGCTCCCCCCGGGACCGGACCGGGGCCGTGCTGGCCACGCTCGCGGCCGGGATCGGGCTGGTCGCCAACCTGGTGATCGGCCACCTCTGGTTCCGGGCCCGGCCCTTCGTGGCCCACCCGGACACGGTCCACCTGCTGGTGCGTCACACCAACGACGCCTCCTTCCCCAGCGACCACGCGGTGGGGGCCTTTGCCATCGCCGGCGTCCTGCTCGCCGTGCACCGCAAGCTGGGCGCCCTGGCCATCCTCGCCGCGCTGTTGATCGCCTATGCCCGGGTCTACGTCGGAGACCACTACCCGGGCGATGTGGCCGCCGGGGCGCTCGTCGGCCTGGCCGCGGCCTGGTTCTGCGCCGGCCCCGTCCGTCCCTACCTGGCCGCCCTCGACGACTGGCTCAGTGAGTGGCTGGGCGCTCGATGGCTCCAGCACGGCTGAGCGCCCGGGCGCGGGGCCCGCTCGAGCGGGCCCCGCGCCGCCCGGACGGCCCGACCACGACGCTCAGGAGGTCGAGATCGAGGGCGTGCCCGAGGCCGTCACCTGGAAGGTGTCCCACATGCCGGCGTCCTCGTGTCCCGGCACCAGACAGGCGATCCGGAAGGTCCCGGTCCGGTCAGGGGTGAAGGAGAAGGTCTGGGTGCCCCCCGGAGGGACCCCGCTGGTGGGGTTGGGCGAGGTGGCGCCGGGGAAGACCGGCGTGGTGGAGTTGGCTCCGGACACGATCGAGCAGGAGTGCGGGATCGAGCCCTGGTTGCGGCAGTTCACGGTCACCTTCCACCCCACCGGTACGCTGACGGTCATCTTGCCGTCGGTGTAGCCGTTGAAGTTGAACGTGTTGCCGGCGCCGCTCTTGCTGGCGATGAGGTCGATGGTGACCGACCGGGCGGCCGCGTCCGTGGAGAGGTACTGGGACGTCCCGGAGGCGCCTGGGGAGGCGGCGGCGCTCGGCCGGGCGCCGGGCGCCGGCGTCGCCGTGTAGTAGCCGCCGGGGGTGCTGCTCGACGACCCGCCGCAGGCGGCGAGGCCGAGGGCGGCCGTCGCCAGGCCCGCGGTCAGGGCGATGCGACCACGTGAGAATGCCGACACGCCTACCATGGTAGGCGCGTGACATGAGTAGCACCCAGGACACGACCTCTCACGACCGTCCCACCGAGCGCCGCATGACCCGGCGCAACTTCATCGTCTGGTACCTCGCCGGGCTGCTGACCGCGCTCGTGGTCGCGATCATCGCCCCCATCCTCGTCTACGTCTACCCGCCGCCCGGCCAGACCAAGCGGCAGGGGATCAAGGTCCAGCTGCCCACGCCGCTGGACCAGATCGAGCCGGGGACGGCGGTGGAGTTCCAGTCGCCGCCTCAGACCGGCTTCCTGATGGTGGATGGCGGCGGCGACAACTACGCCGGGAAGATCGGGTTCAAGGGCTACGTGGTCAACGTGGGCAGCGAGCTGGTCGTGCTCAGCGCCACCTGCTCGCACCTCGGCTGCCAGATCAACCCGCCCTCGGGCTCGCAGAAGATCTTCCTCTGCCCCTGCCATGGCTCCGAGTTCGACCTGCACGGCAAGGTGACCCACGGCCCGGCCATCGCCCCCCTCTCCCACTATGCCTGGCACGCCAGCGGGCCGGGTGAGATCACGGTGCTGGGGGTGCCGCTGCCCGGCGTCGGGTAGGGTGGCTCAGGACCGCCGCATCTGGTCGACGTATGCGGCGGTGGCGCTCAAGTAGGCGTCCACCACCCCGGGGCGGGCCGCCTCGCCCATGGTGCCGACGCGAAAGATGCGGCCCGCCAGCTCGCCCAGGCCTCCGCCCAGGCGCAGCCGCCGCTCGCGCCGCAACCAGGCCAGGTAGTCGTCCACGTCCATGCCGGGCAGGGCCCAGACCGCGGTCGTGACCGGGGAGGCGTCGCCGTCGGCCACCACCAGCTCGAAGCCCAGCTCCCGGAGCCCGTCCCGGATGCGGGCGGTGGCGGCCGCCAGCCGGGCCTGGTGGGCCTCCAGCCCTCGCGCCACGATCGCCTCCAGGGCCACCGCCAGGGCGTCGATGGCCTGGGTGGGCATGGTGGTCGGGTGGGGATGCCAGGCGCCCCACTGGTCCGCGTACCGCCGCCAGGTGGCGAGGTTCAGGTACCATCCCGCGGCCTTGGGCCTTCCGTCCTCGATCACCTCCCGGGCGTGTGCCCCGACCGCCACCGGGGCCAGGCCGACCGGCCCCCCGAGGCACTTGTTGCTCACGCCCACGCAGAGGTCGACGTCCCAGGCATCCATCTCCAGCGGGACGCCGCCCAGCGACGAGACGGCGTCCACGACCGTCAGCAAACCGTGCTCCCGGGCGAGCGGGCACAGGTCGGCGATGGGGTTCAGCAGCCCCAGGCTGGTCTCGTGGTGCACCACCGCCAGCGCCCGGGCGCGCGGATGCCGGCGGACGGCGTCCTCCACCGCCTCCGGCGACAGCGGACGGCGGTCACCGGCGGTCACCAGGTGGACCCGCAGACCCAGGGCCCGGGCGATCGCCGCCAACCGCTCGCCGAAGAGACCGTTGACGCCCACCAGGACCTCGTCACCGGGCGCCAGGGCGCTGGCCAGGCAGGCCTCCAGCCCGGCCGTGCCCGGCCCGAAGAGGCAGAACACCTCGCCCCGGGTGCGGAAGATGGTCGCCAAGGTGGCGGTCAGGCGACGGTAGCGCTCGGTCCAGTCGCCCCCGTAGTGGGCCCTGGCCGGGCCGCCCATCTCCGTCCGCACCTCGGGGCTGAGCGACACCGGGCCGGGGATCAGCAGCAACTCCTCCGGCACCCGCACCGCCACCAGTGTAGGGGTTGCGAAGGTGCGTAGCGCCCGCGACCGGCAAGACGACCGCCACCCGGGCGAGCGGTGGCCGCTGTTCGAGGAGCTCGGTTTCGACGGCGTCTGGTCTGTGCGGCCATCTCATCCAGCCCAGCCGGCCGGACGGTCCCTGCTTCGAGGGCCCGGACCTCCTGGCGGTGCTCGCCACTCGAACCCGTCGCATCCGGATCGGCGTCCTGGCCGGCTCCAACACCTTCCGCCACCCGGCCCTCCTGGCCCGAGGTGATCACCGATCACGTGTCCGGCGTCCGGCTGGAGCTGGGCCTGGGGCCGGTACCGGCGATAGGCGGTCCTGGGATGGACGCCCTGAGTCCTCGCCCACCCCTTCGGGTTGACGAAACGGCCGCGATCGTCCCTGACCAAGCAACGGTTCCCGACCCTCCCAGGACGATCCCTGGTCGTCGGTCGGCGCCTTGGTCCAGTTGATCGATCGCTGCCGCGAGGCGGGGATCACGGGGTTCATCCTCGACCATCCCCGGGACGACCAGCTCGACGTGCTGGAGCGGGTGGCGGCCGGGATCATACCCGGCTGCGGGCCGACCCTCGCCGTGTCCCGGAGCCGGGCCAGGCGGACCGGCCGGCACTATGCTAGGGCCCGGCGGCCCCTCGCCGGGGACGCATCGAAGGGGATCGGGTGAGCGGAGACCGCGATCGACGTCTCGCGACCGTGGCCGGCGCCGCCGGCGGGGCGGGGTCGGGTGAGATCACAGGTCGGGTGTCCGGCGCACGGCCCGACCCCGGGCATCGGGAGGAGGTTCGCCCGCCCGAACTCGAACAGGGAGGTGCAAGTCAGTGACCACCGTCAGCGGGATCGACGGCTTGAAGGCGCTCGTGGGCAGGGAGTGGGGGCCGGGGGAGTGGCTCGAGGTCACCCAGGAGCGGATCGACGCCTTCGCCGACGCCACCGACGACCACCAGTGGATCCACGTCGACGTCGAGCGGGCGAGGAGCGGGCCCTTCAAGACCACCATCGCCCACGGCTTTTTGACCCTCTCCCTGGTGCCCCGCCTGCGGCGGGGACTCGGGCCGCAGGTCGAGGGGGTGAGGATGGCGATCAACTACGGGCTGAACCGCGTCCGTTTTCCCTCCCCGGTTCCGGCCGGGTCCCGCGTCCGGGCCAGGGCGAAGAACCTCTCGGTCGAGGAGGTGCCCGGGGGGGCGCAGCTGGTGGACCAGATCACAGTCGAGGTGGAAGGGCAGGAGAAGCCGGCCTGCGTGGCCGAGCTGGTCACCCGCCTGTACTTCTGAGGCAGGGGATCGGACCCCCGGCCGGGGAAGCCGACGGCGGCCGGTGCCGGCGAAGCGCCCCGCCCCGCCCCCATCACTCCCTCACCCGCCCGGTCCGGGCTCATGGGCCGGGGGGCCGGTCCCGTCCCTCGCCGGCCGCCAGCCGCCGGTCGAGCGCCAGCACGGCCTGGCGGAAGCAGTCCAGCGGCGCCCGGGCAACGCCGGCCCCGATCTGACCCTGGGGCTCGGCGGCGTGCAGGATGCCGGTGTCGATCATCG
The DNA here is from genome assembly GCA_021323605.1 of Bacillota bacterium. GTDB lineage: Bacteria > Chloroflexota > Dormibacteria > Dormibacterales > Dormibacteraceae > CADDZO01. The sequence continues at coordinate 11,965 of JAJPKS010000302.1, forward strand.
GGGCCACCTCCAACTCCACCACCCGGCGCGCGTCCACGCCGACGGGCGAGCCCTGGAAGTCGAGGAAGGGCAGCTTGAAGCGGCCGCTGCGCGCGACGCAGATCGAGCCGAAGGTCGCGGTCGCCTCGAAGGCCCCGGCGATCCCGCCCAGGAAGCTGGCCACGGCCGGCGAGGCCGCGGCCGCCGCTCCGCCCAGCCCCACCAGCTCCAGCACCGCGCTGTCGCCGATGTCGGGAGCACCGTCCTCGGGGCCGTAGCCGGGCTGGTACAGGGCGTTGCCGACCGGAGGCGCCGGAGCCGTGAACCAGCCTTCGAACCCGCCCAGGCGGACGCCGAAGGTGGTGCCGTTGCGGGCCATGCCCACCACCACGCTCGACCCCTCGACCTGCGCCGCCCAGTCGACGGTGGCCTTGGCGGCGGCCATGGCCAGGTTGAGGAAGAACAGGTGGTTCCAGGAGAGGAAGCGGGCCAGCTCCGGCATCCCCGGGTGCCGGCCGGTGACCAGGTGGGGCAAGAGCGCACGCAGCAGCAGGTTGGTGGTCGCCTGGGAGCGGATGTGCACGTCGTCGCCCATCTGCAGCCCCTGGGCGACGAGGGCGAAGAGATCGATCGGTCCGGCGCTTCGGATCGCCTCGGCCAGCGCCGGCCCGGCCACCTCCCGCAGCCAGATCAGCCGGCGGATCGCCTCCGGCGAGTCGACGCCGAGCCAGGGCGCCTCGCCCGGCCCCTGGTTCAGGGGGGCGCAGCTGCGGTTGCCGCCGGGGCGGTTCTCGACCACGAAGACGGGGTCCAGCGGGCCGACCACGGTCGCCATCGGGACCACGGTGGCGTGGTGGTTGGCCGGCTCGAGGCGCACCGCTCCCCGCCCGATCAGGGCCTCGGCCTCCTCCGGCGAGCCGGCCCAGCCCTGGGCCACGGCCGCGGCCCGGGCCGAGCGCCGCAGCGGGGCACAGACGTCGGCCCAGGCCAGTGGCGGCCCGGGATGCAAGAGCACCCTGCCGTCGGCCTCGGGGACCGCCTCGGCCAGCCTGGAGACGCCGACCAGTACGGGCACGCTCTCCTCGAGCCGCCGGACCACCTCGCGATTGGCCTGCTCCACCTGGGATCCCCAGCGACCGTGGAGCCGGGTGAGGGCGGCGACCAGGTCCGCCCGGCCTCCGGCCGGGATCCGCCAGTCGAGGTCGACGGCGGGGGCGCCCTGGGCCCGCACCGACTCCCCCAGCACCCCCAGGCCGACGTTGACCACCCCCACCTCCGAGGGCAGCGCGACCGGCGTCGGCTTCCCTTCGCCCTGCGGCATCAAGGCATCACCTCACCTGCTCACGGACGGGCTGCCGGCACCGCCCGAGCCCACTCGGCGGTTCGGCGCCGGCTGTTGCGGCGACCCCTGGGATCGCCGAGGATGAAAACACTATAATGCAAGAAATTTTGCCTATGGTGAAACAAACCCCGACGCTGCGCCCCCGCCCGGCCGGGACCACGACCCCGGCGGCGCTCCGGGCACGCTCCCTGAGCGCCGCCGTCCTCCCCCTCCTCGCCGGTCCGCCCCGGGAGGGCGTCGGGCTGGGGCTCGGCTACGTCGACTTCGGCGGGTACGTCCTCGCCCTGACCCGGCCGGGCCGGCCACGGATGCCGAACGGGGTGGAATGCGAGCTGGAGGTCCGGACCGGCGAACGCTGCCGCATCGGCCACGGCCGACTGGCCACCGACGGCGTCGAGGTGCTCCCCGGGCCGGTCTGGGATCCGGTGCCGGGGGTCGTCTTCCGGCCCCGGCTCGAGATCGAGGAACGGTTTCAGCCCGACGTGGAGCGCCTGGCCGGTCGCGGGGAGGGCCTGACCCCCTCCGGGGACGACCTCCTGTGCGGTTACGTCGCCGGGCTCACGCTCTTCCACGGCCGCGCCGAGGAGGCCACGGCCCTGGCCGAGGCCGCCGCCGCGCGCACCACCCACCTGTCGGCGACGCTGCTCCGGCACGCCGCCCGCGGCGAGCTGCCCGAACCCGCCCACGCTCTGCTCGAGCGCGGCGACCCCGGCCCGCTCCGCCGCTTCGGGCACTCCTCCGGGCGCTGCCTGTTGATCGGCCTCGCCGCGGCGGCGGCCGGGCCGGCGGCCACCGTCACGGCCGGGGGCGAGGCCGCGAGATGACGGAGCCGGAGGACGCCGGCGCCGTCGGCCCGCCCCGGGAACGGCCCGCCCCCGAGCTGGTGGAGGCTGGCTTCGCGCTCGAGATCGCGGACGCCCCCCTTCTGCACGCCGGCCTGAACCTGGCCGACATGGCCCATGTCCTCGCCCTGCGCCGCCGGCAGGTGATCCCCGCCGAGCCGGCCCGACGTCTGCTGCGCCTGCTCCTGGAGGTCCACCGGCTTCCGGCCCACGACTTCCCCTACGACGCCACCCTCGGCGACGCCTACAACTCCCGCGAGCGCTACTTCATCGAGCGGCTGGGCACCGACGCCGGCTGGCTCCACGCCGGCCGGCCCCGGCGGGAGGCGGGCCGGGTGGCCCTGCGGCTCCATCTGCGCCGCCTGATCGTCGGCCTGACGGCCGACCTGGCCGGCTTCGTGGAGGCGCTCTCGGACTTGGCCGCCGCCCACGCCGAGACGGTCATGCCCGACCAGACCTACCTGCAGCAGGCCCAGCCCTCGACCTTCGGCCACTACGCCCTGACCTTCGCCTACCCGGCGCTTCGGGACTGCGAGCGGCTGCTCCGTGACCTGGACTGGGTGAACCGCAGCCCGGGCGGGGCCGGTTGCGTGAACGGAAGCCGGCTGCCCCTGGACCGAGAGCTGGTGGCCGATGCGCTCGGCTTCGACGGGGTCATCGAGCACACCCGCGACGCCATGTGGCAGACGGACGGCCTGATCGACCTCCTGGCCACCGCCACCAGCGTGGCCAGCAACCTGAGCAAGCTGGCGGAGGATCTGGAGATCTGGGACAGCCAGGAGTTCGATTTCGTCGAGCTGGCGGGGCCCTACACCCGGGCCAGCGTGCTCATGCCCCAGAAGCGCAACCCCTACGCGCTCGCCATCGTCCGGGGCGCCACCGGCGTCCTGATCGGCCGACTCTCCGGCTTCCTGGCCGTGGTCAAGACGCCCTCGGCTCGCTCCGACAACCTGATCTTCGCCTACGGCGAGGTACCGCGGTCGCTGGAGATGGCGGGCAAGGTGACCCGGCTGATGCAGGGCGTGGTGGCCACGCTCAAGGTCAACCGGGAGCGGATGTGGGAGGCCCTGCTGCAGGGGTTCTCCCAGGCCACCGACCTGGCCGAGTACGTCATGCAGGCCTGCGACGTGGACTACCGGAGCGCCTACCTGCTGGTCGGGGCGGCGATCCGCGAGGCCAGCCGCCGGGGGCTGCGCGGGGTCGACGTGACCGGCGAGATGCTGGATGGGGCGGCCCGCGAACAGCTCGGAAGGACGCTCGGGCTGGCCGGACGCGACCTCTCCCAGGTGCTCGATCCGCGGGCCATCGTGCTCACCCGGCGGCTCCCGGGCGGAGCCGCGCCCGAGGTCGTGCGGGAGATGGCGGGCCGCTGCCGTGCCGACGCCCGGGCCGTGCGGGAGCGGGCGGCGAGTCAGGCCAGCCGCTTCGACCGCGCCGAGCGGGAGCTGATCGAGACGGTCGAGGCGCAGGTCACGGATTGAGCGGCGCCGGCGCCTCGTCGCCGAGGCCGAAGCTCAGCTGGGGGCCCGTCATCAGCGTGTTGGAGACGTAGCAGTAGCGCACCGCCCGCTCCACCAGCCGGCGCAGGCGCTCGCGGTCGGACAGCCCGGCGTCGACCTCGACCCGGATGCGGGCGAACCGCATCCCCTCGTACTCTCCCCGCACTCTGACCGCGAGGTCGGGAAGGGCCACACCCTCCTTGCGGGCCACGTGGGCCATCGCCATGGTGAAGCAACTGGCCAGGGAGGCCAGCAGGAGCTCGGTCGGCATCGGCCCCCGGTCGCCGCCGCCGGCGGCGGGCGGCTCGTCGGCCGTGAGCACGAACTGACGGATGGGAATGGTGCAGCGGTAGCCCTCCTCCAGGAAGGCCGCGACCTCCAGGTGGCCGGCCATCAGTCGCCCGGATCCCCCAGCAGGCGCCGGTAGAAGGCGATGTGCTGTCGCCCGCAGCGCTCCCAGCTGTACGCCGCCGCCACCGCCGGGCCCTGACCACCCAGCTTGGCACGCAGCCCGGGGTCGGTGACCAGGTCGGCCATGGCCGAGGCCAGCGCCTCGCGATCTTCGGGTGGGACCAGCAGCACCCCCCGGCCGTGCTCCAGGTACTCCCGGAAGACCGGGATGTCGGAGGCGATCACGGGCAGGCTCGAGGCCATCGCCTCCAGGATGGCGAGACCCCACCCCTCCCTGGTGGAGGGGAAGACGAAGGCGTCGGCGGCGTGGTACCAGGCCGGGAGCTGCGCATCCGGGACGGTGCCGGGCAGAACCACGTCGCCGCCTGCGCCGTCCACCCGCAACCCCAGCCCCCGGGCGCGATCCAGCACCATCTCCCGATAGGCGGCGTGGTCCTGGAAGGAGTGGCCGCCCACCACGGCGAGGCGGAGGGGGAGGTCGAGCCGGGCCCGGACCATGGCCAGGGCCTCGATCAGGGTGAGCGAGTTCTTGCGCGGCTCGATCCCACCCACGGTCAGGAAGAGGAACCCGCCGTCGAGGCCCAGCCCCCGGCGCAGCCGGGGCCGGGAGCGGTCGCCCTCGCGTGCGAAGCGCCGGGCGTCCACGCCGTTGGTGACCACCTCGGCCTCGACCCCGTACTCGTGGCGCAGAAGCCGCCGCCAGTACCGGCTCACCACCAGCACCCGGTCCGGATCGACGATCGAGCGACGCTGGCACTCGACCAGGGCCGGGGTGGTGAAGTCGTCCACGTGGTGGACGGTGCGCACCACTCTCACCGGCAGCCCCGCCTCCCGGACCCGGGTCGCCGCCCGCGCCGCGATGCAGTCCTGGACGTGCAGCAGATCGAAGCCGGCCGCCGCCCCCATCAACGCCTCGGCCAGGGTGTCCACGTTCCTCCACACCCGCTCCTCGAGCGTCGGCGCCCATGGCGGCGCCGGGACGATGGTGTGGGGCACATCGAGCGCACGGTAGAAGCCCTGGCCGGGCTCGCCCAGGGCGAAGACGTGGACGGGCTGGCCCAGCGCCTGCAGCGCCTCGGCCAGGTGGAGCGTGTGCACCACGCCCCCCCGGGGCTTGGTCGAATACGTCACCAGGGCCACCCGGGGGCGCTCTCGCGACGTGCTCACGCCGGCTCCTCGGCGAAGGCGGGACGGCGCGCGGCCAGCGCCGCCGCCAGCAGCGCCGCCCGGGCGCTGGTCGGAGGGACCAGGCAGCCGGCCTCCTCCAGCCGGCGACGCTGCCGCTCGTACCCCTGGGGGTCGAGGTCGGTGCCGAGCACGTAGGCCACGATCGCCGGCCCGTCCCCCCGGCGGCCGACCTCGGCGCAGACCGGGGCCAGCAGGCCGGCCGGATCGGGGTGGGCGCCATGCCCGAGCACGACGTCGAGCAGGATCACCGCCGTGGCGGGATCGTCGGCCTCGGCCCGGATCCGCTCCAGCCGGGCCTCGGGGTCGAGCATGGGGTGGGGCCGACCCCGGGTGAACTCCTCCTCGCCCAGGTCCAGGCAGACGTGCCCGCCGGCGGGGGCGGGCAGCCCCCATCCCTCCCGCAACGGGGTGTTGGAGTGGATCGGCCCCAGGCGCGCGGAGAGCAGCACCATGGCTTCGTAACAGAGCGTTCCCCCGGAGAAGAGGCCGCGGACCGCCCGCCTGGAGGGAGCCAGCCGCCCCATACGCTCCTCGGCGACCGCGGCCAGGCCACGGGCGGGGTCGGGGACGGGCCGGCCCAGCTGGCGCAGCGCCGCCAGCACCGCCGCCTCGAGGCTCCCGGTCACCCGTACGCCCTCGGGGGCGGACGGCGGTCGCTCCAGGCCGATGAAGGCCGCCACCGCCGGCTTCGCGCCCAGCTGCGCCAGCAACCGCTCCGCCACCGCCGGCGCCGGGGGTTTGGAGACCAGGAGCAGGAGCCGGGTCTGCGGGTCCGCCTCGAGCGCACGCAGGGCGGCCGTCGCCATGGGCGCCCCCAGCTCGGCCGAGACGTCCCGGCCGCCCACGCCCACCACGTGGCTGAGGCCGAGTCCACCCCGGTGCAGCTGTGCCATCACCTCCTGGGCGCCGGTGCCGGCGGCGGCCACCACGCCCACCTCGCCCCGACGCACGACGTTGGCGAAGCCGAGGCCGACGCCTCCCAGGACCGCGGTCCCGGCCCCCGGCCCCATGACCAGCAGCCCGCGCCGGAGCGCCCTGGACTTGAGCTCGATCTCCGCCTCCAGGGGCACGTTGTCGCTGAACAGGAGCACGTGAAGGCCATGGTTGAGGGCCTTCTCCGCCTCGAGGGCGGCGAACGCCCCGGGCACCGAGATCAGGGCCAGGTTGGCGTCGGGCAGGAGCGCGAGCGCCTCGTCGAGGGTGCGCGGTCGGCGCTCGGCCGCCCCGGTCGAGGGAGGCTCGACCGTCGCCGCCAGCAGCGTCCCCTCCCCGGCCGCCAGTGCCCGCTCGGCGTCGGCCTCGGAGGCGGCCCGGACGGCCAGGACGAGGTCGTTGGCCCCGGCCTCGGCGAGCTCCGGGTGGCGAAACCCCTCCTCGGCCAGCCGCTCCCGGTTCTGGGGGGTCGCCATCAGGGCCGCCGCCCACTCGACCCCGTCGCTCCCCTGCATGGCCCGGGCGGCGGCGAGGAGCAGGGTGGAGTCGACGTAGGTGTTGGGGCGAAGGCGAACGCGGCCGGTGCTCATCGCCGGCGTGCCGGCCGCGCCCCGGCGGAGACGATCCTGGTCCCGTGCTCTCCCCGCAGCGCCTCCAGGATGTGGTCCGGCGAGGTGATGACCGCCAGCTCACCGCCCCCGGCCAGGAAGCGAACGGCCGCGCTGACCTTCGGGCCCATGCTCCCGGCCGGGAACTGACCGGCGGTCAGGTAGCTCTGCGCCTCCTCGGCGCTGATCTCCCGCAGAGGCCGGGCCCGAGGCGTCCCGTAGTCCACCTGGACCTGATCGACGGCCGTGATCATGATCAGCACCCGGGCGCCGACGGACGAGGCCAGCCGCTGGGCGGCGAGGTCCTTGTCGATCACCGCCTCGGCCCCGACCAGCCGGTCGTCCCGGCGCACGACCGGGACGCCACCCCCGCCGGCCGCGATCACCACGAAACCGGCCTCGAGCAGGGCCCCGATGGCGTCCGCCTCCACCAGGGCCAGCGGCTCCGGCGAGGGCACCACCCGGCGATACCCCCGGCCGGCGTCCTCGGCCACCTGCCAGCCCTGCCGCGCCGCCAGCCGTTGCGCCTCGGCCAGGTCGAAGAACGGGCCCACGGGCTTGGTGGGCCGGCGGAAGGCCGGGTCCCCGGCGTCGACCACGACGTGGCTCACGACCGCGACCACCGGTGGCGGCTGGGCGGGCCGCAGGTTGCGCAAGGCGATGGCCACGAGGCTGCCGATCTGGCCCTGGGTCATGGCTCCCAGGACGAAGAGGGGCTGCGGCGGCGCCAGCTGCGCCGCCTCCTGCTGCTGGAGGGCCAGGATCCCGACCTGGGGGCCGTTGCCGTGGGTGAGCACCACCCGATAGCCGGCGTCGATGAGACCCAGGACGGCCCGCGCCATCCGGGTCGCCCGGGCCTCCTGCCGCTCGAAGCTGGGCGGCTCGCCCTCGGGGGCGAGGGCGTTGCCCCCCAGCGCCACCACGGCGGTCGGGGTCACCGTGCCCTGAGCGCCAGCCATATCGCCCGGGCCACCTCCGAGGACGGGTTGGACCAGTGGTGCGGGCGGTCGGTGCGGAAGTGGAAGGCGTCACCCGGGGCGAGGTGGAACTCCTCGCCGTCGACCACGAGCTGGAGCGTGCCCTCCAGGAGGTAGATCAACTCCTCGCCCCAGTGCTCCATCGGCCTGGGACCGCTGCTGGCCCCCGGCTGGACGGTGGCGAAGGCGCCGGCGATGAAGAAGGGACCGTAGGGCCCGCTGATGCTTCGCAGCTCGATGCCTTCCTTGGAGGTGTAGAGCGGCCGGCGATCCTCGGGGTGGACCAGCACCGCCGGCCCCGCCGCCTCCTCCTCCACGAAGTAGCTCACCGACCGGTTCAGGGCGCCGGCCAGCTTGAGCAGCGTGGCCACGGTCGGCACCATGCCGTTGCGTTCGATCTTGTGGATCGCCGCCGCCGACACCCCGGAGCGCTCTGCGAGCTGCTGCAGGGACAGCTGTCGCTCCCGCCGGAGCTGCCTGACCTTCTGGCCGATGCCGTCGACGGTCTGGGCGATGGACAGCGCCCTCCGATCCACACCCGACTCCCTGAGCTTGCGAGACTCCCTTTCCATTCCGCGCTGTTGCGTTTATCATAGAGCATAATTGGTTCACGATAGTTTATGACGTTGGGATCGTCCTGGAGGCTGGAGCGCTGAATCGCATCGTCATCGTCGGAGGAGGAGCGGCGGGGATCGGGGCCGCCGGCGCCGCCCGACAGACCGACCCGGAGGCGGACGTGCGCGTCTACACCGAGTTCGAGGACGTCGGCTACAGCCCGTGCGGTATCCCCTACGTGCACGGCCGGGAGATCCCCGCCTTCGAGAACCTGATCCTGCAGGACAAGGACTTCTACGCCCAGCAACGGATCGACGTCCACTACACGACCCGGGTGACGAGGCTCGACCTGAGGCAGGGGGCGGTCGAGGTGGAGGGCGAAGGCCGGGTGGACTTCGACCGCCTGGTGGTCGCCACCGGTTTCGACTACGAGCCGCCCGGGGTGCCCGGTGACGCCCTGACGGGGCTCTACTACGTGAAGAACATCCGGCGGGCGATGGAGTTCGACGAGCTGATCGAGGAGGCCCGTCACGTGGTGGTCGTGGACGCCACCCCGCTGGGGCTGGAGATGGCGACGGCGCTGGCCCACCGCGGCAAGGAGACCCACCTCGTCGACCCCCATCCCTGGTTGCTGTCCGAGGTCGCGGACCCGGAGATCATGAAGCCGGTCGAGGACTCCCTGGTGGAGATGGGGGTGCAGATGCACCTGACCACCCGGCTGGAGGGCTTCCTGGGCGACGGGAAGGTCCGCGCCGTGAGCACCTCGGCGGGCGAGATCCCAGCCGACCTGGTGGTGGTGTGCACGCCCAAGCAGCCGAACAACCGGCTGGCCCGGGAGGCGGGGCTGCAAATCGGCTCCACGGGCGGGATCGTGGTCGACGAGCGCATGGCCACCTCGGTGGAGGGGGTCTACGCGGCGGGGGACGTGGTCGAGCTGCCGCACGCCGTGACCAGGGTGCCGGTGCAGGGGCTGACGGGTAGCCACGCCTACGCCCAGGGCAAGGTGGCGGGCACCAACGCGGCCGGGGGCCGGCGCATCTACCAGCCGGTCTACGTGCCCTGGGGAATGGTGGCGGGCAAGTGGATGGTCGGGGGCGTCTCCTTCGGAGAAACCCTGGCCACGGCGCTCGGGGTGCCCTTCGTGGTGGGACAGGCCGAGGGCATCTCGCGGGCCCGGTACTACCCGGGCACCACCAGGATCCGGGTCAAGCTGCTGGCCGAGCCCAAGAGCCTGCGCCTGATCGGGGCCCAGCTGGTGGGCGGTGAGGGGATCAAGGAGCGCTGTGACTTCCTGGGGGTGGCGGTCTGGAAGGGCATCACGATCGAGGACCTGGCCTACATGGAGAACGTGTACTCCCCGGCCATCGGCGCGCTGAGCGAGCCGATCGCGCTGGCGGCTCAGAACTGCCTGGCCCGACTCCAGCGATGAGGCCGGCGCGGGCGCGAACGGAGGCCGAGGGGCGGAGATCATGAGCCGCTTCAGCGAGTGGCTGCGGCGGAACTCGGAGCGCTATCTGCTGGAGGCGGCCCAGGAGCAGCTGGCGCGCCGGTACCTTGGACGCCCGGGGCCGGCGCACCGGCCCGGCCCGGGCGATCTCTTCTGGCGCCGGCTGTTCGTCCCCGTGTATCGCCGCCTGCCCTGGAGGCTCCGGCAGGCGGTCATCCTGGCCCTCCCGGGGAGCCACCGGCGCCGCTGGCAGGGAAGGTCGCCATCGCGACCATCGGTGTGACATCACCGTACGAGAGAAGAGGAGGCTTGCACGATGCCGAAGACGGTCGAGACCCCGAAGCCCGAGGCCGGACAGTTTCTCTACGACCCCGAGGAGAAGGTCTTCGAGGACATCAAGGCGAAGCCCGGGGAGAAGGCCTACGTCTTCATCCACACCGTGCCCTACGAGGGGTCGGTGGCCCTGGTCAACCTGCTCACGGCCACGCGCCTGGTGCGGAAGGGCTTCGACGTCCACATCGTCCTCTACGGGCCGGGGGTGCTGCTGGCCTCCGGCACCCGCGGCTACCCGGCGGTCGGCCAGGAGGCCTTCCCTGGCCATCTCGCCATCAACAACCAGATCAAGACCCTCCTGAAGGAGGGCGCCCACATCTACGCCTGCCGCTTCGCCATGGGCGCGCTGTACGGGTTCCGGGAGGACGACCTGATCGAGGGGGTCAAGCCCTTCAACCCGCTGGACGTGCTGGACGCGGCCCTGACCGCCTGGCGGGAGGGGGCTTTCCAGCTCAACACCTGGACGGTCTAGGACGAGCCCTGGCGTCCGGCCTGGGCCCCGGGCCGGCAATCGGCCCGGGGCCCGGACCGTGATGGGGAGCCTCCCGCCCCGTAAACCGAGATGAAAGTGGAGGAGGTCGTCCGTCGCTGGCGCTCGGCCGAGCAGCGGCTGTACACCATCGTGATGGTGCGGCCGGACCTCTACATGCGCAGCGTGGAGCTGGTCCGGGCCATCGCCGACCGGCTCCGGTCGGAGTCCACCGAGGAGGGCCTGGTGGAGGCGTACGAGCGGGCCTCGGAGCTGGTGGCCGAGGTGGTGAGGACTTCCGGGCTTCCCTCCGAGGAGCTCGACCTGGGGCTGGTGGCGGGGGCGGCCTTCAGCCTCCGCCACCGCGAGGTCGTGTCCGAATCGCACCGGGCCGAGGCCATCCGGCGCATCCGCGAGGGGCGGGAGCGGGGAGAGCGCTGGATCGTGCTCTACGAGACCGGCTCCGGCTATCCGCCCATGCCCTACCGGCGCCTGGAGATGCACCTCCCCACCGGGGTCGGGCTCCATGCCTGCATCGAGGCGGACCCGGCGACCCTCGCCCCCCGGTACAGCGTCGAGGCCATCCAGCTGGACCTCGCCACCGGCGACTGGCTGGCGAGGACGGAGCCGGTGAGCGAACGCCAGACCTTTGCCACCGCCGGCGAGTGGAGGGAGGCGGTGGAGGCCCTGCGGACCCGGCTGGACCGCTGACGTGCCCGCCGGCCCCGCCCCGGGCCGGTGACGACCCGCTCGCGCCCTGGACCTCGGGAGGCACCGGCGAGCGCAACGTTGACAGCTTCCTTTCCTTTGGTAGATGATATTTTCCGATTGTGATCGTCGCTTAGTTCAAGGAGCCTGCCCGGATGGCACAGGAGCGGGTACCCAGGCGCGTGATCGACGCCCACAGCCACATCGGCGAGATGGCCGCCTGGAAGTTCTACGACCTCAAGGAGCCGGTCAAGCCCACCGTCTACGAGTTCCCCACGGCGAAGGACTACCTCGCGCACATGGACGAGCACCGGCTCGAGCGGGCGCTGATCCTCCCCAACTACGGCATCCCGGTGCAGGAGCAGCCCTTCTCCCTCAACCCGCTCGTCATCGAGAGCGTCCAGGCCAGCGACCGGCTGGTGGGCGGGCTCTGGGTCTCCTTCCTGCCCCAGAACCGGGAGCGGACGCTGGAGGCCCTGACGCACGCCGGCGAGCGCGGGATCGTGGCCCTCAAGACCACGTTCCTGCTCGGCGGCAATCCCAACCCGGAGACCTGGGACGAGGCCACGGCCGAGATCGCCGACGCCTGCTTCCGGGCGGCCGAGGAGCACGACCTGGTCTTCCACTTCCACACCAGCCCCGGGGGTACCTCCGACATCAGCAACTACATCCCGCTGGTCGAGAAGTACGGGAAGCGGGTGAAGATGTACCTGGTCCACTTCGGCGGCGGGGTGAGTGGCCACATCCGACTGGTGCCGCGCTTCCTGGACTGGGTCGAGCAGGGCTACCGGGTGTACACCGACATCACCTGGTCGGTCGGCTTCGGGGCCCGCTGGTTGCTGGCCGAGATCGAGCGCCGGGGGGTCGGGGGTGACCGGGTGCTCTTCGCCTCTGACGAGCCCTGGAGCGACTTCTACAGCGAGTTCTGGAAGATCAACGGCGCCCGGGTGAGCGAGGAGCTGAAGGAGCGGGTCTTCTGGCAGAACTTCGAGGACCTCTATGTCCGCAACCGCAAGCGATAGGTTCGGCCGGGATCGCCGGGAGCTGGCGCTGGGAAGGCTGCTGACCGAGCTCCAGCGCTTCGGTGTGCAGGTCGAAGAGCCCGCCGTGGAGGGCAGGAAGGGAGGGGCGGGTCCCTCCGACGCCGGCATGATCTGGCTGGAGGGCGTGCCCGTCACCTTCCCGTTCGCGGCCGACTACGTCACCCGCTCGCCCTTCACGCTGCGGCGGGACGGGGAAGGATGGGCCCTCTACCGGGGCCGGGAACGCCTGGGCAAGGCCGTGGTGCCGCCGCGTCCCAGGTACTACGACCTGACCACCGCCGACGGCATCCCCTACTGGAAGATCGCGCTCCTGCACCTGGACTCGCTGGCCAGCACCGTGATCCAGACCTGCGCCTACTGGGCGACGCCGGACCAGTGCCGCTTCTGCGGCATCCAGCTCTCCCTGGAGGCGGAGCGGACGATCGCGGTCAAGCGGCCGGGGCAGCTGGCGGAGGTGGCGCGGGCGGCAAAGGAACTCGACGGGGCCGTGGACGTGACGCTCACCACCGGCAGCACCCGGGGCCGTGACCGCGGCGCCCTCTACGTGGGGCGCTGCGCTCGGGCGATCAAGGAGGCGACCGACTTGCCCGTGCAGGCCCAGTTCGAGCCGCCCGAGGACCTCGGCGTGCTGGAGACGGTCAAGGCGCTCGGCGTCGACTCGGTCGGCATCCACATCGAGACCTTCGACCCCGAGGTGCTCGCCCGGGTGGCCCCGGCCAAGGCCCGAACCGGGGTCGAGGGATACTTCCGGGCCTGGGAGCGAGCGGTGGAGGTGTTCGGCCGGGGCCAGGTGTCGACCTACGTGATCCTGGGTATGGGCGAGGACCCGGGACTGACGCTGGAGGGCTGCCGGCGGGCGATCGACATGGGGGTGTATCCCTTCGTGGTGCCGCTGCGGCCGATCCCGGGGAGCCTGATGGGCGACCTGCTTCCGCCGCCTCCCGACTACGTCGAATCGATGTACCGGAAGGTCGCGCCCTACCTGGTGGCGCGGGGGCTGACGTCGGGCGCGGTGCGGGCCGGCTGCGCCCGCTGCAACGCCTGCTCGGCTCTGGGTGCGTTCGAACGGAGCTTTCGAGATGCCCCTGGCCGCCGTCTCACCGTTCTCGACCAGGGCTGACCTGGCCGCGCTCGCCGGCCGTTCCCTGCCCCTCAGGTGCCGGCCGGTGTCGGGGGCCGAGGAGCTCCTGATCCACTTCCAGATCCGGGAGGCGATCTTCGTCCACGAGCAGGGGCTGTTCCGGGTCAGCGATCGGGACGCCCGCGACGACGCCTCCGCCACCGTCCACGTGCTCGGCCTGAAGGGGCCGGTCGCCGGGGGCACGGTCAGGCTCTACCCCCTGGAGGAGCGAGGGCTGTGGAAGGGCGACCGGCTGGCCGTTCTGCCCGAGTTCCGGGCCTCCGGGCTGGGGGCCGAGCTGGTGCGTTTCGCCGTGAGAACCGCGGCCCGGCACGGCGGCCGGACCATGATCGCCCACGTCCAGATCCCCAACGTGCGCTTCTTCCAGCTCCTGGGCTGGGAACGGGTCGGGGAACCGGTGGAGTACGTGGGCCGGCCCCATCAGGAGATGGCCATCGACCTCCGCCCCCGGCGGAGCCGGGAGAACGGCTGAGCCCCGCCGGCGCTCAGGCGCCGGCACCCCCGTCCAGCCCGGTCACCGACTCGGCGGCGAAGTCGATCAGGACCGCCTCGGCCCCGCCCAGGAAGATCCGCAGGCGGCCCGAGCCGTCCAGCCTCCCCACCGGCTCGCAGGTGAGGTCCCGGGATCGGAAGAGCGCGCAACAGGCGTCGACCCGGTCCTCGGGGGCGCACAGGAGGAAGGCGAAGGAGGGAAAGGCCGCCAGCCAGCGGGAGAGAGGAACCCCGGCCGGCCCCGGGAGACGATCGAGGTCGACCCAGGCCCCGAGCCGGTTCGCCTCCAGCAGCATGGCCAGCGAGCCGAGAAGCCCGGCCATGCTCACGTCCCGGGCGGCGGCGCAGAGATCCCGCTCCGCGACCTCGGCCAGCAGCCGGACGTCGTCCGCGGCCCGCCGGCCCCTCGCCTCCAGCGAGGAGAAGAAGGGGAAGTCGTCCCGCATCCGCCCCTCCAGGCAGCAGGCCAGGAGCAGGGTCTGGCCGGGCGCGGCCTGGCGGATGGAGAGCAGCCGGGAGGCCCGGCCCACGATGAAGGCGGAGAGGGCCGGAGCTGCGTCACGCACGGTCAGATGGCCGCCGACGATGGGAACACCGTAGACCTCGGAGGCGCGTCGAACGCCCTCGAGCGCCTCCCGGGCCACTGGCTCGGGACCGACCAGGGTGTCGACGACGGCCAGCGGCCGCCCGCCCATCGCCGCCACGTCGTTGACGTTGGCGAGGACGGCGGCGATGCCGGCGCCCAGGGGATCGCTCTCCACGAAGGGCGGATAGATGGCCTCGCCGGCGACCAGCAGGTAGCCGTCATCGAGCGGCAGGGCGGCGGTGTCGTCGCCCGGACCATGGAGCCAGTCGCCGCGCCCCAGCACGCCGGCGACCAGGCGCAGCGCACCTTTGGCCCGGAGCGCGGGGGCCTCACGCACCTGGCCCACGATCCGGTCGATCTCGAGGCGGACGTCCCGGGCCTCGCTCATCCCGGGCATAGCTTAAACTACGCGACAGATACATTCACTATGGTGCTCAGACGTCGGCCGGTCGAGAACCCGAGGCGAGCGTGAAGAACGTCATGCCCGGCCAGTACCGGAGCGTCTCGGTGGCGAGCATCGACGCTCCGCTGGACGAGGCGGCGGTGCGCGCCCACTTCATCGGCCGCGACGCCTACCGCCGGACCCGGTTCATCGTGGTCCGCAGCGCGGAGGCGACGGCGGTGATCAGGGTGGTCAAGGCATCCGAGGAGCCCCTCTTCTCCCCCATCATCGACCTCGAGATCCTCGCCGGCCCCGAGCACTGCGCGCTGGTCTCGGCCCCGGAGGTGGACACGGCGGTGCCCACGCAGATGGCCCGGGCGGCGCGCGAGCTGGCGCCCGGGACACGCTCCGTCGTCGTCCAGGGCCGGTACCAGCACGTGAACTTCATCCTCGACCCGAGCCCGCTCCCGATCCGGGTGGTGGAGGTGGTGCCGCCGGAACCGCCCAAGCTGCTCGATCAGGCCCGGCGGGTGCTGGAGGTGGCGGAGGACCTGCCCCCGATCGAGCTCCACCCCGAGCTGTTCGACCTGCGCATCCTGGCCCGTACGGCGCCGGCGGCTGCGTATCTCTTCCCGTGCCGGGGCTCGGGCGTGCTGGCCGAGGGCGCGGAGGTGGCCTACCTGGACGAGCACCCCTCGCCACGGGACTGGACCCTGGTGGGCTGCGCCCGCTCCCGTCAGATCCACGCCTGGTTCTACGGCCGGGAGCCGGACACCGTCGACATGTGCCCCCGTCACCTGGCCGCGGCCGCCGGCCCCTCGGGCGCGGCCGACACCCTGACCAAGTGCTGCCTGCTGGAGGATCGCATCGCCTGCGACGGTCCCGTCGTCACCGTCCCCTGGGGCTCCAGCCTGGCCGAGGTGCGGGAGGGCCTGCGACGCCTGGCGAGGAGGATCGACCCCGGGTGGCAACCCGCCTGACCGAGTCGCCGCTCTACCGCCACCTCTGGAGCACGCCCGAGCTCGACGCCGTGTTCGAGGAGCGGGCGCGCCTGCAGTCCTGGCTGGATGTCCTGGCCGCCCTGGCCGCGGCCCAGGCGGAACTCGGCATCATCCCCGAGGAGGCGGCCCGGGCGATCGCCCGGGGCGCCCGGGTGGAGACGCTGGACCTCGACCTCATAGCCCGGGAGACGCAGCGCAGCGGCCACTCCACGCTGGGCCTGATCCAGGGCCTGCGCCGGACGCTGCCGCCGCCGGCACGGGAGTACGTCTACTACGGAGCCACCGTGCAGGACCTGACCGACACCTGGATGGGGCTGGCCATCAAGCGGGTCGGGGCCTTCGCCTGGTCGCGCCTGCGGGGCATCGAGGCGACCCTGCTGGAGCTGGCCCTGCGCCATCGTTCGACGCCCATGGCGGGTCGGACCCACGGACAGCCGGGCTCACCCATCACCTTCGGCCTCAAAGCGGCCTCCTGGGCGGACGAGGTCCGTCGGCACCTGGAGCGCCTCGACCAGGGCCGGCGCCGCTGGCCGGTGGGCCAGCTGGCCGGCGCCGTGGGCACCCTGGCCTTCTTCGGTCCTCGCGGCCCGGAGCTGCGCCGTCGTTTCTGTCAGCGGCTGGGCCTGGTCGACCCGGGCGTCGCCTGGACCACCGCCCGCGATCGCCCGGCCGAGTTCCTGCACCTGCTGGCGATGATCACCGCCACCCTGGCGCGCGTCGGCCGTGAGATCTACGAGCTACAGCGGCCCGAGATCGGGGAGCTGCGCGAGCCCTCTCGCCCGGAGGCCGTCGGCAGCATCACCATGCCCCACAAGCGGAATCCGGAGGTGTCCGAGCACCTGGTGACGCTGAGTCGCCTGGTGCGGGCGCAGGCTGCGGTGGTGCTGGAGGGCATGGTGCAGGAGCACGAGCGCGACGGGGCCGGCTGGAAGGCGGAATGGGCGGCCTTCCCCGACGCCTGCCTCTACGCCGGCGCGGCGCTGAACCTCGCCGGGACGGTGCTGGAGGGACTGGAGGTGGACGAGGCGCGGATGGGGGAGAACCTGGCCCGGAACCAGGGGTATCTGGCCTCGGAGCGCGTGCTCGCCGTCCTGGCGCCGCGGCTGGGCAAGCACCGGGCGCAGGAGCTGCTCCAGGACGCGCTGGGGCAGGGCCGCCGGCGCGGGCTCCCGCTGGAGGCGGCGCTCCGCGAGGCCGACGCCCTCCGCCCCTACCTGGACCGGGAGGTGGAGGGGCTGGTCGCCGGGGTCGACGTGGGGGCCGCCGCCCAGATGGTGGACGAGGTGGTGGGGAGGGCCCGCCGGGCCCGGGCCGCCGAAGCGGAGGAATGGCCGTGAGGTCGGCCGGCTCCCGGCCAGGGACGCGCGCCCCCGGGGGTGGGGCGTGAGCCCACCCCCGGAAGGGACGTCCGGGCCGCCGTCGGCCGGTCGGTTCCGCCCGCTCCCGGACCGGGACGGGCGGACGGCGGGGGACGAGGCGGGATTCCTCGGTCTGCCCGCCCGCGCTCCCAAGCCGCGCCCGGTCGGTCTGACCCACGTCCTGGACCGGGGTGTGCCGCTGGCGAACTTCGAACCCCTGGTGGCCTCCATCGCCCGCTTTGCCGACATCTGGAAGTTCGGCTGGGGCACCTCGTACCTGGACCGGGACCTGGGCGACAAGCTGGCCATCCTGGCCCGCCACCAGGTGCTCGCCTGTCCGGGCGGCACCCTGGCGGAGATCGCCTGGCTTCGAGGCAGAATCGGAGACTTCCTGGCCTGGGCGGAGGCGATGGGCTTCGCCGCGGTTGAGATCTCCAACGGGGCCACCGCCATGACGGCGACGGAGAAGCGGAGGCTGATCGCTCTGGCCGCCGGCCGCTTCGTGGTGCTGTCAGAGGTGGGCTCGAAGGACCCCCGGGTCACCTGCTCGCCGGCCGACCTCGCCCGGCAGGCGCGGGCCGACCTGGAGGCGGGGGCGCGCTGGATCGTGCTCGAGGGAAGGGAGCACGGCAACGTCGGGCTGTACCGCGAGGACGGCAGCGTGCGCGAGGAGGTGGTGGAGGCGGTGATCTCGGCATCGGGTCCGGGCCCGGTGGTGTTCGAGGCCCCACGGAAGGAACAGCAGGTCTGGCTCATCCGCCGCCTCGGCCGCGACGTCAACCTGGGGAACGTCGCCCCGGCCGACGTCCTTGGCCTGGAGACCCTGCGCCTCGGCCTGAGGGCCGACACGCTCTTCCTGCTCTCGGCCGACCCCGAGCGACCGGCCGACGCCTGACCCGTCCCGGAGCGGCGCTCAGATGGCCCGCCCCCGCCCCGCCCAGTAGGGATCGCGCAGCTTTCGCCGGTAGAGCTTGCCGTTCGGGTCGCGGGGCATCGCCTCCACGAAGTCGATCGAGCGAGGGACTTTGTAGCCGGCGAGCCGCCCCCGGCAGTACTGGAGGATCTCCTCGGCCAGGCGGTGGTCGGGGACGACCCCATCCGCCGGCTCGATCGCAGCCTTCACCTCCTCCCCCCACTCGTCGTTCGGGATCCCGAAGACCGCCGCGTCCCGCACCCCGGGATGGGTGAGCAGGACCGCTTCCACCTCGGCCGGGTAGATGTTGACCCCGCCGGAGATGATCATCTCCGACCGGCGGTCGCAGAGGAACAGGTAGCCGTCCCGGTCGAGGTAGCCGACGTCGCCGACCGTGGCGTAGGCGCCCCGGCGGGCGGCGGCGGTCTTCTCCGGGTCCTTGAAGTACTCGAATCCCTCGCCCGAGACGCGGAAGTAGACCACCCCGACCTCCCCGGGCGGCAGCCGGTTGCCGTCGTCATCCATGATCACGATCTCGGCGTCGGGGAAGGGCCTGCCCACCGTCCCCGGCTTGCGGAGCCACTCCTCGGCGAAGACGACGGTGCCCCCGCCCTCGGTGGACGCGTAGTACTCGGTGATCACCGGCCCCCACCACTCGATCATCCTCCGCTTCACCTCGGGGGGACAGGGGGCCGCCCCATGGACGGCGCGGGTGAGGGAGGAGAGATCGTACCGGCGCCGAGTCGCCTCGGGCAGGGCCAGGAGGCGGACGAACTGGGTCGGGACCATCAGGGTATGGGTGACCCGGTACCGCTCGATCAGCTCCAGCATGCGCTCGGGTGAGAACCCGTCCATGAGCACGACCGCGTGGCCGGCGTGGAGGGAGCCGGCCACGAACACCAGGGGGGCGGTGTGGTACCAGGGTGTGCAGCAGAGGTGGACGTGGTCGAGGCGGGGGTCGAGCCGGTACGTCTCCACCAGGCGGCTCCACTCGAACGCCTCCGGCGCCACCCCCGGCAGGGGCCGGCGTACCCCCTTGGGCCGGCCGGTGGTTCCCGACGTGTAGTGCATGACCCGCCCGGCAGTGGCGCCCTCGGGGGCCGAGTCCGGCTGCCCCCGGCTCAGCTCGGAGTAGGGGGTGAAGCCGGGGATGTCGCCCACCGCGAAGCACCGATCGGGAGTCCAGCCCAGCTCGGCGATCGCGGCCGCGCAGCGCTCGGCGAAACGTTCGTGGGCCACCAGCACCCGGGCCTCGGAGTCGGTCAGGACGTGGGCGATCTCCGGGCCGACGAAGTGGAAGTTGATCGGGACCAGGTAGTAACCGGCCGCGGCCGTGGCCAGGTAGAGCTCGATCGCCTCCTCCGCGTTGGGCAGCACCGCGGCCACGGCGTCCCCCGGGCGCAGCCCGCGGGCGTAGAGGCCGTGGGCGAGCCGCCGGGAACGGGTCAGCAGGTCGGCCCTGGTGAACCGGCGTCCCGAGTCGTCCACCAGCGCCAGTCGAGACGGTTCGCGCTCGGCGAACGACCAGAAGCTCTGCCCCATGACGCCTCTCCCCTCCTCGATCCTCGAACCTTCCGGAGATGCCGCCGGCGGCCGGCTCCCTTCATGATGCCCCGTCCCGGGAGCAGGCGCACCGGCGTGAAGGCCGGGTCGAGGAGGCCCGCGTCACCGCCGCGGCCGCCGGCACGGACCGGAGGAGGTCTCCGGGCGGCGCCCGGCCCCCTCTTCCGGCCCGGTCAGCCCCGGAAGCGAGGCCGTGCCCGCTCCGCCAGCTCCTCGGGAGTGGTGTCCACCATGGCCTGCCAGTGCATCCGCTCGAAGTAGGCGACGTCCGAGCGGTAGAGCGGCTGCAGGTTGGAGCGGCAGACCAGGCGGACGCTCATCGCATAGCCGTCCGTGCCCGGCGGAGCGCCGTACACGGCCAGGTTGAAGCTCTGGAACCCGAGCTCGGCGTACACGGCGAGGGCCCGGGCGATGCCCTCGGCGAGGTCCCCGACCTGGTCCTCGCTCAGCTCCACCGGCGAGGCCACCCCGGGCACGAGGGCGCGGAGCTCGTTGAACCCGAAGGGCGCGAAGCTGGCCAGCCACTCCCCGCAGCCAACACGGCCCAGGTAGCGCTCCCCCAGTCGCCGCTCCGTCTCCAGGTAGTCACGGAAGCGCTCACCGGAGACGCGGGCCAGGAGCTCCTGCACGGTGGTCGGGTGGCGGTCGACCGCCGCCTGGAGGTGAGGATGGAAGAGCGAGCTGCCCGAGGGAAGCATGTGGTTGGCGTTGATCGAGACCCAGCGGGCCCCGGGATCGTGCCTCGCCACCGCCTTCACGAACTCCACCTGGGCGCCCAGGCTGTCGCGCAGGAGGGGGGCGGTCATGCCTTCCAGGGGGAGGTAGTGTCGGGCCGGGGAGTACACCGACACCGAGCTGTAGAGGGCGTAGGCCTGGATGTTGGGGAAGAGCAGCGCCTCGCCCCGCCGGATGCGTCCCTCGGGCACGATGGCGGGCGGAAACTTCGGCGTCGCCGACTCGACCCGGGGCGCACAGAAGAAGCATCCCTCCCGGGTCTGCTCGGCGAGGGACTCGAGGTCGAAGTCCGAGGGAGGGAGGAAGCGCGCCCCGGCGACGATGCGGGCGCTGTACTCGAGCAGCGGGTCCCAGCGGACCTCGACCGGCACCGGCGTGGGCCGGAAGTCGTGCATGGGGTGCAGGATCTCGGCGGTCATGACCTGGCGCTTCAGCTCCATGGCGGAGGCATTATCGCGCCCCCGGCCGACCCGGCCGCAGGGACGGGCACGATTCGGGCGCAGGCACGGCGAGACCCCTTCGCAAGAACCGCGTCCCGAGGCGTGGTCGATCGCCGCCCCCTCTCACGGCAGCGGCCCGCGCTCACGGTCCCCGGGGCCCACGGCCCGGCGGACGGCCCCCGTCCCCGGCGCGCACCATCCGGCGAGCCTGAGCACCGCCCGGCCGTCGCGATCGCCGTCCTCCACCTCCACCACCAGGTCGGTGCCGCCTCCCTCGTCCGGCACCCAGCGCACCGAGACGATGCGGTCCCCCACGCCGGCCGAGATGCCCACCGGCCGGTCGGGCGCCGGGGACGGGGGCGCCGACGGGCTCTCGCCGCCGTCCGGGACGCCGCCGCGGGGGAGGCCGGGGTCGATGGTCTCGGGCTCGCGCGGGCTGTAGTCGCGCCCGAAGCCGAGCCGGTCGGGCCGGGTGCGGTAGAGCCGGGTCAGGTACTGCTGGCGCTCGGCGTTGGGCTGGTGACGACCGTGCTCCCAGCGGCAGATCTCGCTCACGCTCACCTGGGGCGGCATGAGGCCGTCGAGTTCATAGAGCGCGTCCAACGCCCGGGACAGTTGCTGGCGTGTCCACCCGGCCGCGAAGCGGTGGGCCTCCAAGGGCGAGATCCCCGGCACCCGGGCCAGGATCTCGTCCACCACCCGGTCGCGCGGCCAGCCTTCGAGCTGGCCCTGGAGGCGGAGCTGCTTGGCGCGTTCCTCCTGGGCGCGGCGCAGAGCCCGATCCATGGCGGTGCCCCCTGCCGCTACACGACGCCCGAGGGGCGGTTGCCATGCCGCCCGGGGATTCCCCGACAACGTCCCGGCTCCCCGGGCACGGCCGGCATGGAGATGAAGCCCACCGCGTGCGTCACGACGATGGTTGCAGGGCGATGCGAAACGTCCTCGAAGCTCACGGCAGCAGCGCTTTCAAACCGGTTCCTCGACCGATGGGTGGGTACAGTTCGCCATCAGTATCCCCGATCGAAGGCGACCTTTGTGTTGCAGCAATGTTGCTGACGATCGTCCTCTTCGCGACCTTCGATCAATTGAGACAAGACGTGCATATGTGGCTTGACAACCTTTGTCCTGCACGTATACCAGCGCATCGATACGAGGGCTGGCGTGGGCGAACGCATCACAGGAGATGTGCGCGCAGACGATCATCCGTGCAAAACCCCGAGGGCACCGTGGACGCCCGCGCCGGCCCGAACCACCTCCCCGCGGCCGGCCCGGCCTCCTGCCCGCGGGCGAACTCGGGGAGGCTCGGCGCCGACCGGCCGCCGGTGGCCCCTCGTTCCCGGGCCGAACCCCCGGTCCGAAGGGCCGCCCCGACCGCCGCCACCGGGTCGCCAACCCGCTCACGGGAGGACGCCTGGACGATACTGAGCGCAACCATGGATCGGGTTCGATACGAGAAGCGGCTGGTGGACCTGGGCAACCGTACCTACGCCTATCTCCAGCACGACGGCTCGTGGGGATGGAGTAACTCCGGCCTCGTGGTTGGGGACGGGCGGGCACTGGTCGTCGACACCCTGTTCGACCTCCACCTCACCCGGGAGATGCTGCGCGCCTACGAGGACGTCATGCCGCCCACATGCCGCATCGAGACGGTGGTCAACTCCCACGTCAACGGCGACCACCACCTCGGTGGCCAGCTCCTTGCGCCCCTCGCGCTCGTACCACTCCGAGGAGAGCCGGCCCTCCACCGCCACCAGCGAGCCCTTGCCCGCGTACTGGCTGCA
>JAJPKS010000255.1 GCA_021323605.1 Bacillota bacterium
AGCCGAGCGAAGAAGACCTCCTCGCTCAGGGAGGTCACCACGATCTTGCTCACCGAGATGCCCAGCTCGCCGAAGGTCGTCGCCATCAGGTCGTGCGTGACCGGCCGCTCCGGGCTCATCCCCTGAATCTTCATGGCGATGGCGTTCGCCTCGAAGGCGCCGATCCAGATCGGCAGGTAGCGATCGGCGTGCTTCTCCTTCAGGATGACCACGTGCTGACTCGTGGGCAGGTGGACCCGGATGCTGTCGACGGTGACCTCGATCAGATCGTCCGTTTCAACGCCTCCTCGCAACCTAGTCTAGCGGGGGGCCACCCCGACCGAACGATTCGATGTCCCGGAATCGCCGCCAGGACTCCGGGCGTCGTCGGCCGTGGCTCGCTCCGGATCGGCCGGGGTCGCGGGGGGCGCGCGGCCACCATCCGCCTGGGGGAGAATTGACCGCATGGCGAAGGGCCCCCGGGGACGGCTGATCCTGGTCGACGCGCACAGCCTGATCTATCGCGCCTTCTTCGCCCTGCCCCCCATGAGCACCTCGGGTGGGCTGATCACCAACGCCGTCTACGGTTTCACCTCCATGCTGGCGATCGTGCTCGCCGGCCGGCCGGAGTACGCGATCGCGGCCATGGACGTGGGCCGGCCGACCTTTCGGACGGCCGAGTACGCGGCCTACAAGGAGGGGCGTCGGGCCATGCCCGACGACCTGCGGCCGCAGATGCAGCTCGTGGTCGAGGTCCTGGAGGCCCTCTCCATCCCGGTGGTGGGCGTCGAGGGCTATGAGGCCGACGACGTCATCGGCACCCTGAGCCGCCAGGCAGAGGCGCGCGGCCTGGCGGTCACGATCGTGAGCGGGGACCTCGACTGCCTGCAGCTGGTGACCGAGCGGGTGGAGGCGTTGGTGCCCCGTCGGGGCATCACCGACACCGTGGTCTACGGTCCGGCCCAGGTTCGCCAGCGCTACGGCCTGGAGCCGCGCCAGCTGGTCGATTTCAAGGCCCTGCGCGGTGACACCTCGGACAACATCCCCGGGGTGCCCGGGGTGGGGGAGAAGACCGCCGCCCAGCTCGTGCAGCGCTTCGGCTCGGTGGAGGCCCTGCTGGAGGGCCTGGGCGAGCTGCCGGAGGGCCGGGTCCGGCGGGCGCTGGAGGCGGCCGCGGAGCAGATCCGCCTCAACAAGCGCATGGTCACCATCCGGACCGACGTCCCCGTCGAGCTGGACCTGGAGGGCGCCCGCTGGCTGCGGTACGACCCCGAGCGGCTGCGGGCGGTGTTCGACCGGCTGGAGTTCCGCCAGCTCCTTCCCCGGATCCCACCCCCGGACGCGGTGCCGGTCCAGGCGCGCCTGGCCCTGGAGCCGGTGGAGGAGCTGGGCGCCGTGACCGTGGTCGGCCAGGAGCGTCTGCCGGAGGTGGTGACGGCCATCGAGGGCGAGGCCGGGGTGGCGCTGTTCGGCCTCTGGGACGACAATCCCCGCAGCGGTGCCCAGGTGGGCCTGGCCCTGGCGGCGGGTGACCACGTCTGGTACGTGCCGGCGACGCTGGTCCCCCATCTGGTCGAGCCGCTGGCCGGCAGGTCCCTGATGACCCACGACGTGAAGGAGATGGAGCTGGCCCTGCGCGCCCTCCATCCGGGCGAGCACGACTGGCGCTTCAGCACCTCTCTGGCGGCCTACCTGCTGGGCCAGGGAGCCCGCGATCCTCGGCTCGAGGACCTCGCCCGCGAGTTCCTGGAGCTGCGCTTGATGCCGGCCGATCAGCTCTTCGGCAGCGGTCGGAAGGCCCGTCCTCCCTCCGCCTGCTCACCCCAGGACTGCGCCGAGTTCGCCGGCCGCCGGGCCCAGGCCATCCTCCATCTGGAGCCGCGGCTGGAGGCGGAGATGAGGAACCTGGGGGTGGAGCACCTCTTCCGCGAGATCGAGCTCCCCCTGGCCACGGTGCTGGCCGAGATGGAGATGGAGGGGGTGGCGATCGACGTCCCCTACCTTCGCGCCATGCAGGTGGAGCTGCAGGGGCAGCTGGCCGACCTCGAGGCCCGGGCGGCGGCGCTGGTGGGACGCCCGATCAACCTCAACGCCCCCCAGCAGCTGGCCCGGCTGCTCTTCGAGGACCTGAAGCTGCCCGCGGGCAAGCGGACCAAGACCGGGTACTCGACCGACGCCGACACCCTGGAGGCGTTGCGCGACCAGCATCCGGTGGTCCCGCTGATCCTGGAGTACCGGCAGCTGAGCAAGCTCAAGTCGACCTACGTCGACGCCCTGCCGGAGCTGGTCGATCCGGTCACCGGCCGCGTCCACACCACCTTCGGCCAGGCCTCGACGGCGACCGGTCGGTTGAGCTCGTCCAACCCCAACCTGATGAACATCCCCGTCCGCAGCGAGCTGGGGCAGCGCATTCGCCGCGCCTTCCTGGCGGGACGGTCGGGGCATCTCCTGTTCTCCGCCGACTACTCTCAGATCGAGCTGCGCGTCGCCGCGCACCTGAGCCAGGATCCCCAGCTCCTGGCCGCCTTCGAGGCCGGGCACGACATCCACGCCGCCACCGCGGCCAGGGTTTTCAAGGTCCCCATCGATCAGGTCGACGCCAACCAGCGTCGCCTGGCCAAGGTCGCCAACTTCGGCTCCATCTACGGCCAGGGCGAGTACGGCCTTTCGCAGCAGATGGGCATCTCGGGCGAGGAGGCACGGGCCTTCCTGAAGGAGTACTGGGGCACCTATCCCCGGCTCAAGGAGTGGCTCGACGGGGTGCGGGCCCGGGCCCGCGAGACCGGCCTGGTGGTGAGCGCCACCGGACGCCGGCGGGCCATCCCCGACCTCCGCTCCCCCAACTACCAGCTCCGCCAGGCGGCGGAGCGGATGGCGGTCAACTTCCCCGTCCAGTCCCTGGCCGCCGACATCATCAAGATCGCCATGGTCAACCTGCGCCGGGAGATGCGCGCGGCCCGGCTGCGGGGGCGCCTGCTGCTCCAGGTCCACGACGAGCTGGTGTTCGAGATCCCCGAGGCCGAGCTGGACGCCTTCGCCGAGATGGTGCCCCGGGTGATGGTCGCCGCCTATCGGCTGGCCCCGGGGCTGGAGGTGGAGGCCAAGGCGGGGCCGAACTGGGCCGATATGCGCCGGCTGGCGACGGTGACCGCGTGAGGCCAAAGCCGACCGCGGACCGGTGACGCCGGAACCATCCCATGCCGGAACTGCCCGAGGTCGAGACCGTCGCCGCCCAGCTGCGCTCGCGGGTGGTGGGCCGAACCATCCTCGCCTGTCGGCTGTGGACGCCGGGCATGGTGCGTCATCCCTCCCCCGATGCCTTCGTCCTCCGCCTGGCCGGACGCCGGATCGAGGCGGTGACGCGCCGGGGCAAGTACCTGCTCCATCGCCTGTCGGGGTGCGGCGGCGAGCTGCTGGTGGTGCACCTGGGGATGACCGGCACCTGGACCTGCGTGCCCGCGGAGGCACCTGAGCCCGGGCACCTGCACCTCGTCCTGGAGCTCGACGATGGGTGCCAGCTCCGCTACCGTGACACGCGTCGCTTCGGCCGTCTGCTGCTCGGCGCCGAGGCGGACCTGCTCGCGGCCGGGGTGCTGCCCCGCCTGGGCCCGGAGCCCCTGGACCCGGCCTTCACGCCCGAGGCGCTGCACCGCCTCCTGCGCGGTCGCCGCGCGCCGCTGAAGGCCCTGCTCCTCGACCAGCGCGTGGTGGCCGGGCTGGGCAACATCTACGCCGACGAGGCCTGCTTCCGGGCCGGGCTCCGTCCCGACCGTCCGGGCGGGAGCCTGAGCCGGCGGTCGGCGGCGAGGCTGCACGACGCCCTCAGGGAGGTCCTGCTGGAGGCGATCGCCAACGGGGGCAGCTCGGTGGACGACTACCGTGACGCCCGGGGCGAGCCCGGCCGCCAGCAGGAACGCCTGCTGGTCTACGGCCGCGCCGGCCGCCCCTGTCTCCGCTGCGGCCGCCGGCTGGCGGTGATCCGTCTGGCCGGCCGGAGCACCGTCTTCTGTCGGAGGTGCCAGCGGTGACCGGCCCGCCCCGCCGGCCGCTGGCGGCCATGGCGGTGTGCGGCCTCGCCTTTGTCGCCTACACCCAGATCGTGACGCTCGGCTTGATGCACGGGCTCGACCTCGAGGTGGCGCGCCTGGCGGCGTCCCTCTGGCGGCCGCGGATCGGGACCGTGGCGGCGGCGGTGGCCCTCCTGGGCGGTCCGGAGCTGATCGTGGCGCTGACGCTGGCGATGGCGCTGCTCCTGGTCCGCTCCGGGCGCCGTCGGGCCGCCTGGGTGCTCCTGGCGCTGCCCGTCGCCGTGGCCCTCGAGCTGGTCTACAAGCGAACCATCTTCCATCCGCCTCCGGTCAGGTTTGCGCACAGCGACGGACCGAGTCTCGTAACGATTTTCGCCGCTGGCACGCTGACATTGGGTGGGAGCTACCCCAGTGGTCACATCATGCGCGCGGTCTTGATCTATGGTTGTGGGGCGTACCTGACCCGATGGCTGGCGCCGTGGGGGCGGGTGCGGCGAGCGGCATGGCCGGTGATGGTGTCGATAGTTGGGATGGTGGCTCTGGATCGCATTTACCTCAACGTGCACTGGCAGTCGGACGTGATCGGAGGCATCCTGCTGGGCGGAACCGCCCTGGCTGGCGCGGTGGCCTGGCTGGAGGCGCTCCGGGCCGTCGAACGGTGATCCCCATACAGAGCGTCAACGAGGTCGGGTCCCCTGAGCACTTCTGAACTGACTCCCCAAGACAAGGCCTCCACGGCTCCTGAGGGCGAGGACGCGGGCGACGTCCGCAGGGAGCCGGAGGTGGACGTGCCGAAGGGCGCCGACGAGGCCGGGCGGGAGGCGCCGCCGCCGCGTGCCCCCGCTCCGCCGGCGGCGCCTCCATCTCCGCAACCGCCGGGGCCATCGGGTGGGCCGCCGCAGCCGCCGGCGCGCCCGGACTCCACCGTCCGCCCCTGGCCGGGGACGGCTCCGGCGCCGCGGCCGGAGGGGGCCCCGGGGCAGGGGCCGGCCAGATCGCCGGGCGGGCCGCTGCAGCCGCCCCGGCCGGGTCCGGCCGCGGGCGCGCCGCCTCCCGGCGTGGCCCCTCGGGCGGGTGCGGGCGCCGGCCCCTCCGAGGCGGTCGGAGCGCCACCGGCCGCGCCGTCGCAGCCGCCCCCGCCCTCCCGTCCGGCTCCCGTCCCTCCGGCCACACGGCCTGGTCCTGGAGGTGGGGCCCCGCCCGGGGCGCCGGCCGGCCCGAGGCCGGGTGGGCTGCCGCGGCCTCCGGCCCCGCCGGGAACGCGCGCCCCGGGGGCCTCGCCGGTGGCGCCGCCGCGTGCCGACGTGCCCCCCTCGGGGAGGGGTGAGTCGGCGCCTCCCGGTGAGGGCCGGCCGGCGTCGGGGCCGCGCCCCCCGGCCTTCCTGCCCGGCGCCGGCAACGCCGCGCCGCGGCCGCCCGCGCCCCGCCCTCCGGCCCCGCCCGGCCCTGGTCTGCATCCCGGCGGCTCCCGCCTCCCCCGGCCCGCTCCCACCCTGCCGGGGGCGCCGGTTCCCACCACGCCGACCCAGATCCCGGATTCGGAGACCGCGCCCACACGCCCGATGCCCGCTGCCTCACCCCTGGGTGGAGAGGCCTGGGACCTGCTCGGCCAGCCGATCGGGCTGCGGGCGGACAACGTGGGACGGGTCTTCAAGTCCGGTGACGTGGCCGTGACCGCGCTCGACGGCGTCTCCTTCGAGGTCGCGCCGGGAGAGTTCGTGGCCATCACCGGTCCCTCCGGTTGCGGGAAATCCACCCTGCTGGCCCTGCTGGGAGGTCTCGACCGGCCCACCACCGGCCGCATCTACGCCGCCGGGCAGGCCCTCGACCAGATCAGCCAGTCGCAGCTGGACGACTACCGGCTGCAACGGGTGGGCACCATCTTCCAGACCTTCAACCTGGTGCCCTCTCTGAGCGCCGAGGACAACGTGGCCTTGCCCATGGTGCTGGCGGGGGTGCCGCTCGAGGAGCGCAAGCAGCGGTCCCGCCGGCTGCTGGAGCTGGTCGGCCTGGGTCACCGGGCCCGCCTGCGGCCGGGGAGGCTGTCCGGCGGCGAGCAGCAGCGGGTGGCCGTGGCTCGGGCGCTGGCCAACCGCCCCGGGTTGATCCTCGCCGACGAGCCGACGGGCAACCTCGATTCCACCCGCGGGGCCGAGGTGCTGGACCTGCTGCAGGAGCTGAACCGGCAGGGCGCCACCGTGGTCCTGGTGACGCACGATCCGGAGGTGGCCAGGCGGGCCGATCGCGCCATCCGGCTCCGGGATGGCCGGGTGGTGCCGGGGAGCGTGCAGTCCACCCGGCGCACCGGGCGCGCTCCCGAGCAGCTCGATCAACCCCGCCGGCTCTCCCGCGGCGACGCGCTCAAGCTGGGCCTGGCCAGCACCGGGCGACGGCCCCTGCGCACCGCCATCACCGCCGCCGGGGTGGCCATCGGCATCAGCGTGATGAGCCTCATCCTCTCCCTGGCGTCGGGACTCCAGCAGCAGGTGGTCGACACCGTGTCCGGCGACGTGCAGCTCCAGGCCGTGCAGGTCCAGGGGTCGCTGCCGGGCGCCCCGGCCAGGTCCATGGACGCCGAGACCCTGGCCACCCTGGACGGTCTCGACGACGTGAAGGTCGGCTGGGGACAGTCCATCGTCGGTGGCACGCTGGCCCCGGTGGGGAACCCCGGCGCGGGGAACCCGGCCGTGGTCACCAACCTGCCCCCGCAGCGGTCGGGCACGCCCAACCCCAACATCCTGGCCGCCGGTGGCCTTCCCTCCGACGACGAGGCGTCGCAGATCGTCATCACCGAGCAGCAGGCCCGGCGGTTCGGGTGGACGCCCCGGCAGGCGATCGGGAAGGCGGTGCTGTTCACCGGCCAGTACCCGGGCCCTCCCAGCGGGAAGCCGGGTCCCAGGCCCATGCCGCTGGCTCTGACGGTGGTCGGGGTGGCCCGGGGGGCACCGGCCGGCGATCCCTACTGGAGCCTCATCCCGTACGAGCTGGCGAACCGGTACTCGGCCGACATCACCGCCGCCAACCACTGGGACAAGCAGCCCTACACCAGCATCACCCTGCTGGCCGATTCGCTCCAGCACGTCGA
>JAJPKS010000256.1 GCA_021323605.1 Bacillota bacterium
AGCGACTGCGGGGTGAAGCCGGCGTACTTGTCGCAGCCGCCGAACGCCTCCACCTCCTTGGTCAGGCAGGGGTTGGTGTTGGCCGGGCTGATCATGGCCAGGTTGCCCCGGTTGGCCACCGGGATCTCCGCCTGCCCCACATTGGAGTTGAAGGGCCCGACCATGGCCAGGACCTTGCTGTTGGAGAGGAACTGCTGGACGTTCTGGGCCCCCTTCTGAGGGTTGTGCTGACCGTTGACGGCGTCGTCCAGGGACACGATCCCGATCTTGAAGCCGTCGACGGTCCCGTGCTGCTGCACGGCGAACTTGACGCCGTTCAGCGTGGGCACGCCGTTGGAGGCCTCGGCGCCCGACATGGGGAGGTCCACCCCGATGTCGATCTCACCTTTGGTGGCGGCACCGCCGCCACCTCCACCACCGGTGGCGCCGCAGGCCCAGGCGAACACCATCGCTCCCGCGACCAGAGCGAGGGTTCTGAACCGAGTGGTTCCGGTCATGAAGCATCCCCCTCGAACTATTCCTTGGAACGTGCAATCGGGGCTTGCGCCCCGGGCCCCGCCCTCTTCCCGACGCCACCACGCCGGGGCGAGAGTGCGCCGGCGGGGACCTGCCGGTACTCCACGGGGACACTATTCGCAGCGGAGGGACCGGTGTCAAGGCACCCACACCGGCCGTCGGCCTCCTCGTGATCGTCGCCGGTCGCGAAGGTGGGGCTTTGTCCGCGGCCTGGCGAGCCGGGACGGCGGTCGTGCCGGGCGCCTGGCCGGAAACGCCCCGCGCCCGGGAGGGCACACCGTATACTTGCGCCTTCGGAGCTACGGGCGGCGGGCGTTTCGTGGCCGCTTCCCGCAGCCGCTGAGGATGGAAGCCAACCAACCACCTGGAGCGTGCGCTTTGACGACCCAGACCAAGGAGCCCTCCAAGCCGCGGTCCGCATACGTGGACGAGGCCATCCAGCTGGCCGTGGACGGCCGCTGGGAGGAGGCGGTCGAGCTCAACCGGTACATCCTGGCCACCTTCGGTCCCGACGAGGCGACCCACAACCGCCTCGGCAAGGCGTTGACCGAGCTGGGGCGGCTGGAGGAGGCCAAGGCGGCCTACGATGCCTGCCTCGCCATCAACCCCCTGAACCTCGTGGCCCGGAAGAACTCGAGCAAACTGGAGAGCCTGCTCAACGCCAAGGAGGCCCTGAAGGGCGGCGGGGTGAAGGTCGACCTCAACCTCTTCGTCGAGGAGATGGGCAAGACGACCACGACAACCCTGCGCGAGGTGGCCGATGACGTCTGCTCGAAGGTCGCCCCCGGCGACGTGGCCGAGCTCCGCGTCGACGGCGACAGCATCGAGGTCGACACCGTGCGCGGAGTCCGCGTGGGCAGCCTGGAGCCGAAGCTGGCCCGCCGGCTGATCAAGTTCATCCAGGGCGGCAACCGCTACCAGGCGGGCATCACCTCCTGCGAGGGTGACACCGTCCGGGTGATCGTGCGCGAGGTGTACCAGGACCCCAGGTTCGCCGGCAAGCCCAGCTTCCCGATCGTGCGCCGACGGGAAGAGTTCCGTCCCTACACCCGGGAGAGCCTGGTCGCGCGCGAGGCCTACGAGCCGGCGGAGGAGGAGCTCGAGGAGGATCCGGTCATGGGAGCCGGGCTCGATCTCGACGAGGACGAGGACGGCATGCACGAGGTTGGCCTCGAGGATGTCGACGCCGACCTCGATTTCGGCGAGGACGTCAGCGGCCTCGGCCTGGAGGAAGATGAGGGTGAAGAGCCCGAGTGACGACGCCCAGGGCGCCGTGGCCCCGGCCGGGAGGTGCCTTCACCGCCGCTGAGGCGGGGGATCGCCCACCCGTTCCCGGGGACGTCCCCGGCCTGCGGGACCTGTTGCCCGAGGAGGCGGAGGCCATGCGGGCCACCCAGGAGGCCGTCCTGGCCGAGATGCGTCGCTGGGGCTACCGGCTGGTGGTCACGCCAACGCTGGAGCGCCTCGACGTCCTGGCCCTGGGGCTGGACGGCGAACAGCGACGGCGACTCATCAAGCTGACCGACGGCGATGGGTCGGTGCTGGCGCTGGTCGGGGAGCGGACCATCCCCGTCGCCCGGCTGGTCGCGGGCAAGCTGCGGTCCGCGCCCCTGCCTCTGCGCCTCTGCTACACCGGCCCGGTGCTGACCAACGACCCCGGGCGCTTCGTCCGGCGCCGGGAGGCGCACCAGGTGGGTGCCGAGCTGGTGGGGGCGTCGGGGCCGGTGGCTGACGCCGAGGTCATCGCCATGGCGGTGCGCTGCCTGGACGCGGCCGGCCTGCGCCGGTATCAGGTCGACGTGGGCCACGCGGAGTTCTTCCGTGGCCTCCTGGACAGCAGCGAGCTGCCGGCGGCGCTCAAATCCGGGGTGGAGGCCGCCCTGGGCCGGCGCGACTTCGTGGCCCTGGCCGAGCTGCTCGAGTCGACCAGCCTTCGCAACGCCGAGCACGAGCTGCTCCTGCGCTTCCCGGCGCTGCGGGGCGGGGCGGAGATCCTGGAGGCCGCCGGCGCCCTGGTCCGCAACCGCCGCTCGGAGCGGGCGCTGCAGGAGCTGGACCGGGTCCACGAGCTGCTGCGCGCCCATGGGCTGGGGGACGCGGTCTCGTTCGACCTGGGCGCCATCCGCGACTTCGACTACTACACCGGCGTGATCTTCGAGGGCTACGGCCCCGACGTGGGGCGCCCCCTCGTCCTCGGCGGGCGCTACGACCGCCTCCTCGCCCGCTTCGGGCGGCCGGCGCCGGCCACCGGCTTCATGGTCCACCTGGACCTGGTGGGCGAGGTCCTGTGGCGGGAGGGATGGTCGCCGGCGCTGACCCGGCTCGACGCCGGCGTGGCCTGGACGCCGGCGGGCCTGGAGGCGGCGCTGCGCCTCGGCGCCCGGCTTCGTCTCTTCGGCATGCGGGCGGTGGTCGACACCCGGTCGCGCGGACTGGAGGAGGCGCGCGGCTGGGCGCAGGCACTGAAGGCCCGGAACCTCCTGCACGTGGACGGCGAGGCCGGGGTGGTCTGGGCCCCCGCCGAGGGGCCGCCCATCCGGCTCGCTCCCGACGAGGTGGTGGAACGGCTCACCCACACCGCGGAGGCATCGCGGTGATCACGGTCGCGATCCCGACCGGCACCCTGCTCGAGGGCAGCCTCGACCTGCTGCGGCGGACGGGGGCCCTGGACCTCGGCGCGGAGGAGATCGGGCGCCGGCTGCTGGTCGAACGCGGCGGGCTGCGGCTGGTGCTGGTGAAGCCGGCCGACGTACCGGCCTACGTCGACCACGGGAGCGCCGACCTGGGCATCGTGGGCAAGGATCAGCTCTGGGAGTCGCCGGGCGACCACTACGAGCTGCTCGACCTGGGCTTTGGCGGCTGCACGCTGGTGGTGGCGGTGCCGGAGTCGTCACCGCTCCAGGGCCCGGAGACCTGGCCGCCGGCGCTGCGCGTGGCCACCAAGTACCCGCGGGCGACGGCGGAGTTCATGGCCGGGGTCGGGCAGAACGTGGAGATCGTCCGTCTGCACGGGTCGGTGGAGCTGGCGCCACAGGTAGGCCTGGTCGACGCCATCGTGGACCTGACCCAGACCGGTCGCACCCTGCGCGAGAACCACCTGCGGGTGGTGGCGGTGGTGGGCAGCTCGACCGCCCGCCTGATCGCCAACCAGGCCTCGCTGAAGACGCGCGCCGAGGCCCTCCAGGGCCTGATGGGCCGGATCCGGGCCTCGCTCGGCGAGGCCTCGCCCTCCCTCGGCGGGAGGGGGGCAGCGGCGCCGGGGGGCCGGCCGTGAGCCTGCGCCGGATGACCGCCGCCCAGTGGCGGGCTGCCGGGCTCTCGCGACGGCTCGACCTGGGCGCGGGCGAGGACCAGGTCGCCGCCGTCCGGGCCATCTGCCGCCAGGTCGCGTTGCGGGGGGACGCCGCCCTGCGCGAGTACAGCCGGCGTTTCGACGGTTGGGCCCCGGAGGGGGACGAGCCGCTCGCCCTCGGCCCCGAGCGGCTGCGGGCGGCGCTCGATGCCCTGCCCCCGGCCCAGCGTTCGGCCCTGGAGCTGGCGGCGGCCCGGGTCCGCGCCTTCCACGAGGTCCAGGTTTTCCCCGACCTGGAGGGGCCGGAGGGGCTGAGGCTGCTCACCCGGCCCGTGCGCCGGGCGGGACTGTACGTCCCCGGCGGCCGGGCACCCTATCCCTCCACGGTGCTGATGACCGCCATCCCCGCCCGGGTGGCCGGGGTGGCGGAGGTGCTCCTGGCCACGCCCCCGGCCAGCGACGGCTCGGTGGCGGCCTCCATCCTGGCCGCGGCCGCCCTGGCGGGGGTGGACCGTGTGTACCGCATGGGTGGCGCCCAGGCGATCGCGGCCTTCGCCTACGGCACCGAGACCGTGCCCCGGGTGGACGTGGTGGCGGGCCCAGGCAACCTCTACGTCAACCTGGCCAAGCGCGAGGTGTTCGGGGCGGTGGGGGTCGACGCGGTGGCGGGCCCGACCGAGATCCTGGTCGTGGCCGACGCCGCGGCGCCGCCCGAGCCAGTCGCCGCCGACCTCGCCTCGCAGCTCGAGCACGATCCCATGGCCTGGGCGGTGCTGGTGACCGACTCGCCGGGGCTCGCCGACGCCGTGGAGGAGTCCTTCGGGGATCTGCTGCGCCACCTGGACCGAGCCGAGGTGGTGCAGGCGGCGCGGTGCTGCATCGTCCTGGCCGCCTCGCTGGAGGAGGCCGTGGAACTGGCCAACGACTTCGGCCCCGAACACCTGGAGCTGATCGGGGAGGAGGCGGAGCGGCTCCTGGACCGGGTGGAGAACGCCGGCGCCGTGTTCCTGGGGCCGTCGACCCCGGTCTCGCTCGGCGACTACGTGATCGGGCCCAACCACACGCTCCCCACCGCCGGCGCCGCCCGCTTCGCCTCACCCCTGGGCGTGCACACCTTCCTCAAGCGGCGGAGCGTGGCCCGGGTGAGCCCGGAGGCGCTGGAGGCGCTGGCCGACGCCGCCTGCACCCTGGCCCGGATGGAGGGGCTGACCGCTCACGCCCATGCCATCGAGGTCCGGCGCCGGCCCGGCGCCGGGGAGCCGGGGCGCGGAGAGGGGACGGGATGAGCGGGGCGGCCGTGCGTCTGGGCCGGGTGGAGCGGGTCTCGAACGAAACCCGGTTCCTGTGCGAGCTGCGCCTGGAGGGAGCCGGCCGGGCCGAGGTGGCGACCGGCGTGTCCTTCCTGGACCACATGCTGGAGCAGGTCGCCCGGTACGCCGGCCTCGACCTCCGGCTCGAGGGCACAGGCGACCTGCAGGTCGACGCCCACCACACGGTGGAGGACGCCGGGATCGTGGTCGGCCGGGCCCTCGCCGAGGCCCTGGGCGATCGCGCCGGCATCACCCGCTTCGCCCACGCCTACGCGCCCCTGGACGAGTCCCTGGCCCGGGTGGTCGTCGACCTGGGACGGCGACCGTACCTCTCCTACCACGTGCCCCTGGAGGGGCCGGTCGGGGCTCTGGACCTGGAGACCCTGGAGGAGTGGTGGCGGGCCTTCTCGATCCACGCCGGGGCCACCCTGCACGTGGACCTGATCCGGGGCCGCAACCGGCACCACGCCGCCGAGGCCTGCTTCAAGGCGCTGGGCCTGGCTCTCCGCCAGGCGGTCGCGGTCACCGGGGAGGGGGTGCCCTCCTCGAAGGGCCTGCTGGGATGATCGCCATCGTCGACTACGGGGTCGGCAACCTGCGCTCGGTGGAG
>JAJPKS010000388.1 GCA_021323605.1 Bacillota bacterium
GCACCGAGGGTCCCACGCCGCCCGACGTTCCGCGTTTTCAGAGAATGGCGGACCGTGACCGATGTCACAGATTCCGGCTGCCGGGCGTCGGGTACGGTCGCATCGAGATGGGATCTCGCGGAGCCCACCGGCCGCCGATCGAACCGCCCGCCGACAGCCGCCGCTTCACCAATCGGGCACTCGCCGAGCTGCGCGCGGCGCGCTGGTCGCCGGCCGGTTGGGGGCGGTTCCTGGCCCGCTGCGGCGTCCGCTCCTGGCAGCAGGTCCGCCTGCACCCGAGAGCGGCGCTCGAGGTCACCGCGCTGCATCTGGCCCTGCTGCCGATGGCGCGCCGGGCCCCGGTGACGCTCGCCACCGGCTGGCTTCTGGCCATCACCCACCTGGGGCTGCTGGGCCCGGAGGCCCGGTCCATCGGCGCCGCCAACGGACTGAGCCTGGTCCGGGCCCAGCTGCCGACCGGCCCGGCAGCTCCCTTGCTGGCCATGGCGAGCGATCTGGCCGACGGCAGCCTCGCTCGGCGGGCCGGCGCCACCGCCTTCGGCGGCTACGCCGACGCCCTCGCCGACGTCACCTTCTGGACTCGCTTCGCGGTCAGGAGAGCGCACCCGTTGCTGGCCGGTCTCGCCGTCGCGGCCTGGACGGCGCCGGCTCTCGCCATCACCATCGCCTACTTCGTCCATGGCCGTGCTATCGACTACCCGCGCCCGGTGTGGGTGCGACGGCTCTCCGCCGGCCTGCAGTGTCTGATCGCCGTCACCGCGCTCGCTCGAAAGGGAGGATGAATGGCAACCGGCGACGTTCCCGTCCCCCGGATCAAACAGGACTCCGACCACGTCTTCTACGAGCTCACCCGGAGCATCTGCCCCGAGTGCCGGCGCCTGGTCGACGCCCAGGTGGTCCTACGCCAGGGCAAGGTCTTCATGCGCAAGCGCTGCCCCGAGCACGGCCGCTTCGAGGCGCTGGTCTACGCCGATGCCGATGCCTATGTACGCAACGCCCGCTTCAACAGGCCGGGCACGATCCCGCTCGCTTTCGGCCACCGGGTCGAGCGAGGCTGTCCCTACGACTGCGGGCTCTGCCCCGAGCACCAGCAGCACACCTGCCTCGGCATCATCGAGGTCAACAGCGCCTGCAACATGGATTGCCCACTCTGCTTCGCCAGTGCCGGGCCGGGCTTCAACCTCACCCTGGAGGAGGTCGAGGAGATCCTGGACGACCTGGTCCGGACCGAGGGCAACCCCGAGGTGGTCCAGTTCTCGGGCGGGGAGCCCAGCATCCACCCTCGCATCCTGGACATGATCGCCGCCGCCCAGGCCCGCGGCATCCGCCATGTGATGCTGAACACCAACGGCAAGCGGATCGCCCGCGACGACCGCTTCCTCGCCGGCCTGGCCGAGCTTCAGCCCTCGATCTACTTCCAGTTCGACGGTTTCGAGGAGCGCACCTACGCGGTGATCCGGGGCGAGCCCGGCATCCTGCCCGAGAAGCTGCGGGCGCTGGACCGACTGGCCGAGGCCGGCTGCCGCGTCATCCTGGTGCCGGCAGTGGAGCGCGACGTCAACCTGCACGAAGTGGGCCGCATCCTCCGCTTCGGGCTCGACCACCCCGCGGTCGCCGGGGTCAACTTCCAGCCCGCCTTCCACGCCGGCCGCCACATGGCCCACGACCCGCTCCGGCGCGTCACCATCCCCGATGTGCTGCGGACGATCGAGGAGCAGACCACGGGGCTCTTCGGCGTTGACGACTTCGTACCCGTCCCCTGCTGCTTCCCGACCTGCAACTCGGTCACCTATGCCTTCGTCGACGGCGAGACCGTGATACCGCTCCCCCGCGTGCTCGACGTCGAGGGGCACCTCGATTACATCACCAACCGGGCCGTGGCTGAGCTCGACCGGGATCTGAAGGCGGCGCTGGAGGGGCTGTGGTCGTCCTCGGCGGTGCCGGGGGGCGAGAGGGCAGCGGCGCAGTTCCAGATCTCCTGCGCTGCCTGCGACCTCTCGGACATGGACCTCGGCCAGATCGCCGGCCACATGTTCATGGTCATGCTCCAGGACTTCATGGACCCCTGGACCTTCAACCAGAAGAACCTGATGAAGTGCTGCAAGGAGTTCCTGCTCCCGGGCGGGCACCAGATCCCGTTCTGCGCCTACAACACCCTTGGCTACCGCGAGCAGGCCAGGGCACAGCTGGTGGCCCGGGAGCGGGAGCGACGGCAGGCCAGGCGTGAGAAGCGCCGGCCATCGCTGGCGCCGATAACCTTCACCTTCGGGAACGCGTGATGGAAGCGCCGCAGGACGTCAGGGGCTGCTGCGCCGCCGTCTATGCCAGCGACTGGGTGCGGCTCCTGCTCGGAGACTCCTTCCACCCCGGTGGCACCCGGCTGACTGAGCACCTGGGCCGGCTGCTGGGGCTGGACGCTCGGAGCCGCGTGCTCGACGTCGCCACCGGCCGGGGGACGTCGGCGCTGCACCTCGCCCGGACCTTCGGCTGCGAGGTGCTGGGCATCGATCTCGCCGCTACCAGTGTGGAAGCCGCCCGCGAGGCGGCCCGCACCGCCGGGCTGGACGGCCGGGTGCGCTTCGAGGTGGGCGACGCCGAGACGCTGGAGGTGGACGGAGGCTTCGACGCCGCGATCTGCGAGTGTGCGTTCTGCACCTTCCCGGACAAGGCGGCGGCCGCCGCGGCCATGGCGAGGGCGGTGCGGCCAGGCGGCCGGATCGGTCTCGGCGACCTGGTTCGCAACGGGCCGCTTCCCGTCGAGCTGGAGGGGCTCCTGGCCTGGGTCGCCTGTGTGGCCGACGCCCTGCCGCTCGAGGGCTACCGGTGCCACCTGGAGGAGGCGGGGTTCTCGGTCGAGACGGTGGAGGACCACCGCGCCGTGCTGGCGGAGATGGTCGGCGACATCCGGACGAGGCTGACGGCGGCCGAGCTCATGGCGCGGCTGCGGCGCGTGGCGCTGCCCGGCGCCGACTTCGCCCGGGCCCGCGCGATGGCACGGGCCGCGATGGACGCCGTGCGGGAGGGGACGCTGAGCTACGCCCTGCTGATCGGAAGCCGCCGGTGATGATGCGGCCGGCCCAGCGGCTGGCCCTGGCGGTCGTGGTGAACAGCGCCAGCGTGGCCACAGAGGGGTGGTGCGGTGCCTGGACTCGGGTCTTCGGGCACCGCGCGTGGCTGGTCCATGCGCTGCTCATACTGCCGCCCTGGGTGTGGTTCCTGCGTTCGCTGGCCCGGGTGCCGCCGCGGCGCTCCGCCTCGCCGGCGCCGGCCGCGGCCGGCCTGATCGGCGAGGCGGGCGGACTCGGGCTGGTCGTGGTGGGCTTCCGGCGCCTCGGGCTCGCCGCTGCGGTGAACGGGGACCTCTTCGGCCTGATGCCGCGCAAGCCCGACCCCCGCCCCGTCCTGGGCGTGATCCGGGACCCGGTCTACACCGGTTACACGGCCTGGCTCGCGGGCTGGGCGCTGCGCACGGGTCGGTTGCGGCTGCTGCCGGTGGCGGCGGAGATGCTCGTCCTGCTCACGCTCGAAGCCCGGATCGAAGATTGGGCGGCGAGACCGAAGAAGTGATGAGCAAGATCGACGCGCGGAGACCAGAATGCAGACATGGAGCTCAGGCGGATCCTCCTGGCGGTGGACGACTCCGATTGCTCGGGGAGAGCCGTGCTGGTTGCGCGTGAAATCGCCCGGAGGGCGGGGAGCAAGGTGATGGTCCTCCACGTGCGCGACCGCCAGATCTGCTGCAAGGGACCGGCCTGGGAGACGCCGATGACGTGCACGCCCGAAGCGTTCATCGGCGCGCTGGTCACCGATCTACGCAATGCCGGCGTCGACGCCGTCGGCGAGGTCCGCTCCTCGCTCAACCACCACGAGGCGGACGAGATCCTGGCCGGCGCCGAGGACTTCGACGCCGACCTGATCGTGGCCGGTCGCGGGCGCCACCGGTTGTCCCTGGGCGGCATCCTGGAGAAGACGACGAGCCGGAAGATGGTCGACCGTTCCCGCCGGCCGCTTCTCCTGGTTCCTTGAGACATCGTCCGGTCGCGGTACGGCGGTGACTCCGCACGGCTGAGCCCCATGGGGCCTGGGTTCACGTCGGCTCGAGCTGCCCGTCCGCCCGGACGAGCAGCCCCTCACGGCCCACGCCCGAGCGATCGAGCCGCCCGGAGCGGTCGGCAGTCCCGCGCGAAGGGCTCGCGCAGCTTCGCGGCCCTCAGGGGCTCATCGGGCGGCGCGGTTGAGATGCCGCCCGCGCGGGCCACCGTGTCCGGTTGCTCAGGGCCAGCACCGGCGCCTCGATGAGGCGCTGGAAACCGTGACAGGCGTCACGGTGGGGCCGAACGAGACGTCCTACCGTACCTGTCATGTCCGACAAGGTCCGGTTCCTGAGCCGGCTCAATCTCTTCGAGAGTATGGGGTGCGAGGAGGTGGAGGCGATCGCCCGGGAGCTGACCATGCGCCACTGCCGGCGCGGAGCGCCGGGCTTCTGACCATAGGTGGGCGAGTGGATCGAGGAGTTCAAGAACTCCTTCAACCACGGCACTCGGTCAGACCTGGCGCTCAGGTTCCTGAAGAGGCTGAGCTCGAGAAGGTCGCCAGCTCCTTCCCAGAGCTGCTGCGCCGCCATGGCGACACCGTCGACGACGGCGCCGCCGACCGTCTGGTGCAACTCGCCTGCGGGTGCCGGGTGAGGGCGTCTACTGGGTCCGAAGGGGAGCGTTCCAGGACACGAGGATGGTCCCTTCGCAACCATGAAGCGGCCGCCGGCAGTGCCAGGCTCGGGCTCATATCCTCCAGCGGTCACTTCGTCGAAGACCACGATCCAAAGCCCTTCGGCGTCGAGTCGATGGCGCAAGAGGAGGCCACGAGCCGGACCCTGGAGTTCTACGCGCCGTGCCGAAGCTCACCCTCGTCCGTCCGACACGCCGACGAGCTGGCTTCGGGTGTGCCACGGTGGCTACGACGTCAGGGGAGTGCAGAAAGAACCCAACAACGTGCGCTCGATCCCCTCGAGACGGCAGCGTCGGCTACGGTCGTCGAGCTGCTGGCGGTATGTCGGTTTGCCAACTGGAGGTGAGGACATGACGACGTTACGACTGCCCAGGAGCGACGAGCTGGAACCCGAGGACCGCGAGGTTGTGGAAGCGGTCGCCAAGCGGCTCGGGACGCCGCCGGACGAGATGTCGATGATCTGGCGCGCGCACCTCCACTGGCCGCAGCACCTGGAGGCGAACTACCGGCAGATGTTGTACAGCTATCGCTTCCAGGGCAAGATCCCGGCACTGACGAAGGAGGCCATGCACACCGCAGTCTCCATGCACAACCGTTGCGAGTTTTGACTGACCACGCACACGGCCGGCGTGCTCCGGCTGGGAGTCGGTGAGCGTGGCGTCAGCGAGATCATGGCCGTCGCGGAACACATCGCCAGCCTCTGCGTCGCGGCGGACGCGCTCCGCCTTCCGGTCGACATCCCGGAGCCGGCAGAGCCGTCGGGTGCAGATGCTGTCCGGCCGGTCGAGGCGGCTGAGCTTCAGGGCGAGGCGCGCGAGGCGATGGAGGAGATCGCGGCGTGGACGCCGGAGAACCTGGGCATTGCTCATGTACCGCTGATCTGGCGCAGCCTGGCCCACCTGCCGAGGATGTTCGCCAACACCTGGCGCAAGGACCGACTCGTGATGTCCGCCGGGCGCCTCGATGAGCAGACGAAGGCATGCATCTCCTTTGCCGTGGCGGCCGCCCGGCAGAGCCCCTACATGATCGCCTACACCACTGCTCTGCTCAGGAAGGCGCTCTCGCTGGAGGACGGGGCGC
Organism: Bacillota bacterium; assembly: GCA_021323605.1. Classification (GTDB taxonomy): domain Bacteria; phylum Chloroflexota; class Dormibacteria; order Dormibacterales; family Dormibacteraceae; genus CADDZO01. The sequence continues at coordinate 5,809 of JAJPKS010000388.1, forward strand.
TGGTCGAGCTGGTGGCCAGCATCATGCACTACATTTCGTTCAACACCATCTCGCACGCGATGCTGATCGAACCGAAGCAAATGGAGATGCGGGCGGCACAGTTCGTCGAAGGCTGATCGCTGGTCGAGATGAGGAAGCTCGAATGGCCAGGGCTCGTTCCGCCCCATCATGTGGTCGAAGGTCCCGAGCACCGTCATCGACCAGCAGGGCAAGGTCGTCTTCCACGCCCGGGTCGGGCCCACCGAGGCCGGCCTGAGTTCGATCCTGCGGGGCTTCCACGCGATCGTCGGATCGCGTGGGGGCCCCTGGGCCGGCTGTGCCGCTCGGGCGAGCCAGCCCAGCTGCCGGTGGCCATCGAGCGGCCCAGCGAGAGTGGCGGAGCGGCTGCTTGTGTAATCCGTTGGAAACCAGGCGCCGTCGAGTAGCCGGGGGAGTTTCACCCCGGCCCTCGCAGGACCCGACGTGAACCTCTCGGTTCAGCCGGCTCCTGCTACCCAGCCGTCGGCCGCGCACCATACTCCCGATGGACGAAGAACCTGGGTTCTCGACGGGCGATCCCGGCCAGGAGGCCCCTCGCTCGAGCCGGGGCGTGGCGCAGTTTCTTGAACTTCCGCCTGAGCCGGCGAACCAGGTACGCATTGATCCGCTGGAGGGTTCCGATCAGCCTCGGCCGGTAGTAGCGGCCGAAGTAGCCGATCCAACCCCTCGTGATGAGGTTGACTTCCCGCGCCATCGCCTCCCACGTCGAACCGCTGCGCAGATGGAGCTTCCAACTTCGGATGGTCTGCCGCATTCCCCGCCTGTTCTCCTCGCTTACTGCTCCCTGTCGTTCAGCGGCCATCACAGGGTCATCCCACCCGTCGGTGCCACCGAGCGCGAGGTCGCTCGGCTGTCAGGTCACCCGGATCGCCGTGCCGACCCCTGGCCCGTCCGGGTCGAGCTTCCA
>JAJPKS010000174.1 GCA_021323605.1 Bacillota bacterium
ACGCCGGCCCGCATCGCCGCCTCGTCGACGGTGTTCGGCGGCCGACCGGGACCGGCCCCGTGCAGAACGACGATTGACGCTCACTCGACCCCATCCCATAATGCGGGCAACCATCGACCCGGCACCGGGCGAGCGGCGGTGGCCGCTCGCGAAGAGAGACGGGCGTCAGGGCCAGGAGTGGGACGGGAGAGGTAAAGAGATGAGTGGCATCGACGCACAGGACGAGCCGTCTCAGCGGCTCCACCGTTTGCCCGGCGAGTGGTCCCGGCGCGAGTTCCTGCGCCGGATGGGCGGCGGCGCCGCCCTGGCCGCGCTCGGGATGGGGACGATCGAGTTCCTCGAGGCCTGCGGCACCGGCGGCGGTCAGACCACCTCGGCCACCCCCAGGAAGGGCGGGCACGTGACCGAGGGTTGGGCCTTCGACATCAAGACCTTCAACCCGGTGCTGGTGCAGGACGTCTACAGCCAGATCTGCTCCGGCCTCTGCCTCGACGGCCTGCTCTCGAGCAAGGCCAACGGCGACCTCATCCCCATGATCGCCACCGAGGTGCCCAGGGCCGCCTCGGATGGCGTCACCTACACTTTCAAGCTGCGCCAGGACGTCAAGTGGTCGGACGGGACCCCGCTCACCTCGGACGATGCGCTGTTCACCTACAACCTGATCTTCGCGCCCGAGTACGCGGCCGTGGCCTCGCCCCGGCGGGGCGACTTCACCCAGCACGTGGCCAGCGTCTCCGCTCCCGACAAGTACACCTTCGTGGTCAAGACCAAGTCACCCTACGCGCCCTTCCTCGCCACCCACGGCCAGTACGGCATCCTGCCCAAGCACGTGCTCGGCAGCCTGCCGCCCGCCGCCATCAACACCGCCGACTACAACTCGGCTCCGACCGTGACCAACGGCGCCTTCAAGTTCGTGCGCTGGGACAAGGGGTCGCAGGTGGTCTTCACCCGCAATCCCGGCTACTACCGCGGGGCCCCCCGGCTCGACAGCTTCGTCTACAAGGTGGTCCCCAACACGGTGGCGGTCGGCAATCAGCTCAAGACCGGCGAGATCGACGCGGGGCAGATCGACCCTTCGCAGGCCGCCTCCCTGCAGAACGAGGCCGGCATCGACCTGGTCCAGTTCGTGATCCCCGGCTTCGAGTTCTACATGTACCAGCTCGACCCCACCAAGCCGGCCGGCCCGCTCTTCCAGGAGCAGGCGGTCCGCCAGGCCCTGCTCTACGCGATCGACCGGCCGGGCATCGTCAAGACCGTGCTCTTCGGCCTGGGCCAGGTCGCCAACTCGGTCGAGCCGCCCACCTCATGGGCCTACAACCCCAACACCAGGCCGGTCTACGGGTACGACCCGGCCAGGGCCAACCAGATGCTGGACCAGGCCGGGTGGACGAAGGGAGCGGACGGCGTGCGGGCCAAGAACGGTCGCCGGCTGGAATTCACCATGCAGTACTCGGCCTCCAGCCCGGTGCTGACCAACGTGGCCCAGGTCATCCAGCAGGACTGGCAGGCGATCGGCGTCAAGATGACGCCCAAGCAGATCCAGTTCGCCCAGCTCGTGACCCTGATCACCGACACCCGCGACTTCGACACCATCCTGGTCGGCTTCAACTGGAGCCAGGACCCCGACCAGTCGCAGCTCTTCTCCAGCGCGGGCACCGCGCCCGGCGGCTTCAACGGCTTCGACTTCAAGAACGCGCAAGTCGACCAGCTGCTGAGCCAGGCCGCCACCACGCTGGATCGGAACAAGCGCAAGCAGCTCTACTTCCAGTACCAGGATCTGATGGCCGAGCAGGTGCCGGCGCCCATCCTGTACTTCCAGAAGTTCACCTACGGGGTGAGCAAGCGCGTTCGCGGCTATGGGTTCGGCACCTTCAACCAGTACGGGGCCCGGCCCTGGATGAAGGACGTCTGGGTGACCGACGGCAAGTGAGGGCTCGCTGAGGGCCGATGACCGGGTACGTGGCGAGACGGCTGCTGACGGCGATCCCCGTGCTCTTCGGGGTGACCCTGATCACGTTCCTGCTCATGCACTTCACCGCCGGTAACTACGTGCCCGGCCTGCAGCTCGACCCCAACCTGAAGCCCTCTGACGTGGCCCGTATCCGGGCCAACCTGGGGCTGGACCGGCCGCTCGTCGTCCAGTACCTGGACTGGATCGGGATCGGGGCCCTGTTCAAGGCGGTGGGACTGGCCGGGGCCCTGGGGGGCAGTCGCAACATCGACCCCGGCATCCTGGAGGGCAACTTCGGGCGCTCGCTGATCGACGGCGGCCCGGTCCTGGCCAGCGTCCTTGAGCGTCTGCCCAACACCCTGGAGCTGACCGCGACCGCGATCGTGGTCGGCCTGGCCCTGGCCATCCCGGTGGGAGTGGTGAGCGCCGTCCGCCGCGGAGGCCGCCTCGACCAGTTCCTGACCGTGGCCTCCGTGGCCGGTTTCGCCGTGCCCCAGTTCTGGCTGGGCCTGCTCCTGATCCTGCTCTTCTCGGTCGAGTTCCACGCCTGGGGACTGCCCTGGCTGCCCTCCAGCGGCGCGGTCAGTCCGCTGGGAGGCGGCGGGCTCCTGGACCGGCTCCAGCACCTGGCCATGCCGGCTGCGGTGCTGGCCTTCTTCTACCTCTCCGCCTGGTCGCGCTTCGTCCGCTCCAGCATGATCGAGACCCTCTCCCAGGACTACGTGCGCACGGCCCGGGCCAAGGGCATGAGCGAGCGGCGGACGGTCTACGTACACGCGCTGCGCAACGCCGTGGCCCCCCTGGTGACGCTGGTCGGGCTGGAGCTGCCGGGGCTGGTCAGCGGGGCGCTGGTGGTGGAGGTAGTCTTCGGCTGGCCCGGCATCGGCCTCCTCGCCTTCCAGCGAGCCCTCCAGTACGACTACACCACGGTGATGGGCATCACCACCTTCGCCGCCGTCCTGGTGGTGCTGGGGAACCTACTGGCGGACGTGCTCTACGCCGCCATCGACCCCAGGGTCCGGTACTCGTGATCGACTCCGAGCGTCTCGCCCGCGGGGCCGTGATCGCCGCCCCGGCAGCCCGGGCCGGTCGCGGCTTCTGGCGCGAGTCGTGGGAGGAGCTGCGCTCCAACCGGGCGGGGATGGGGGCGGCGATCGTGCTCTGCCTGCTGGTGGCGATCGCGCTCGCCGCCCCGGCCATCTCCGGTCTCGTGACCCACTACGGACCCACCCAGCAGGACCTCGCCCACGCTTTCGCCAGCCCGGGCCGGCGGCACTGGCTGGGCACGGACGAGCTCGGCCGCGACACCCTGACCCGGTTGGTCTACGGCGCCCGGGTCTCGCTCGGGGTGGGCTTCCTGACCGTGGCCATCGCGCTCACGGTGGGGGCGGCGGTGGGCCTGCTGGCCGGCTACTACGTGGGCACGCTGGATGACGTGCTCATGCGGGTGGTGGACGTGGTGCTCTCGGTGCCTCCGGTCTTCCTCTACATCCTGATGTCGATCCTGTTCCGGCCCAACGCCATCACCCTGGCCGTGATCATTGCCTCGATCGGCTGGGCCGGGCTGGCCCGGCTGGTTCGCTCCGAGGTGCTCTCGCTGCGCACACGCGACTTCATCGTGGCCACGCGCTCCCTGGGCGCCAGCGACGCGCGCCTCATCCTGCACCACGTCCTGCCCAACGCCCTGCCCGTGATGATCGTGGCCGCCAGCCTCAGCCTGGGCCAGGTGGTGCTGATCGAGGCGGCGCTCGACTTCCTCGGCCTGGGCATCCAGGCCCCGACCCCGAGCTGGGGCGACATGCTCAGCAACGCCCAGGTCTACTTCGTCCACTCCGTCTGGCTGGTCGTCCTGCCCGGCTGCCTGATCTTCCTGACCGTGCTCGCGGCCAACGTGCTCGGCAACGCCATCCGCGACGCCTTCGACCCGCGGCTGAGGAGGGCCTGACCGTGAACGCTCGACCCTGGACCCCGCACGCCCTGGTCTACGAGCTGACCCTGGCACTCGAGCCCCAGCTGGCCCCGGACGGCTCGCGCCTGGTCTACGCCCTGGCCCGGGCGGAGTCGCCGGGGGCGCTTCCGCCGTCCCGGCTCTGGCTCCGCGACCTGTCGGGCGGACCTCCCCGGCCGCTGACCGACCCCGGACACCGCGACCTCTTCCCGCGCTGGTCGCCGGACGGGGAACGGCTGGCGTTCGTCTCCGACCGCGTTCCCCGGAGCGGGCTGTACACCCTCGTCCCGGGCGGGGAGCCGGCTCTGCTCACGCGCCATGCCCATCCCATCGAATCCCCGGCCTGGTCGCCGGACGGCCGCCGGCTGGCCTACGTCACCCTGGTCGACCCCGACGACCCCGACGAGGCCGGGCCCGGAGAGGGCCAGGCACCGCGGGTGCGGGTCATCCGCCGCCTCGACTACAAGGAAGACGTCCGGGGCTACCTGGGCGACGTCCGCCGCCAGGTCTTCGTCGTGGAGACGGCGACCGGGGAGCGGCGCGCCCTCACCCGCGCCGCCCTGGACCACGAGTTCCCGCGCTGGTCGCCCGACGGGCGTCGCCTCGCCCTCCAGGTCTCGGAGCGGGTCCGCAACCACTCCTGGATCGAGATCCTGGAGCTGGAGGACGGGAGCGCGACCCGGGTCGACCTGGGTGAGACCGGCATCCTGGGGCTGCACTCCTGGTCTCCCTCTGGCCGGCGGCTCCTGCTCAGCGGCGAGCCGGAGCGCACGGGTCAGCCCGACCTCTACCTCTACGACCTGGCGGGGAACGAGCTGCGGCGGCTGACCGACGATCTCCCGGTGCTGCCCGACGCCGGATACCCCTCCTCCCGTCCGCCCTCGGTGCCGGTCTGGCTCGACGAGGACCGGGTGGTCCTGCACGCCTTCCGGGCCGGCGCCAGCGGCCTCTACCTGCTCCGGGTCGAGAGCGGTCGACTGGAGCCCCTGGTCACCTGGCCGGCCCACCACACCGCCCTCGGCGCCGACGCCCCGGGACGCCGCTTCGTCCAGGTCAGGGCCGACTTCGCCTCCACCGGCGAAGTGGTGGTGTTCGACCGCGAGCGGGGCACGACCGAAACCGTGACCGACCACAACGCCCACGTCCGCGCGGAGCACGCGGCCGTGGGCTGGGAACGGCTCCTGGTCTCGCGCCGGGGGCTCGAGATCGAGGCCTGGCTCCTGCTCCCCCCGGACTTCGATCCGGCCCGACCCCATCCGCTGGTGCTCGACATCCACGGCGGGCCTCAAGGTCACCACGGCTACAGCTTCACTCCCGTGCAGCAGTGCCTGGCCAGCCACGGCTTCCTGGTCCTGGCCGTCAACCCCCGTGGCTCCAGCTCCTATGGGCGCGACTTCACCCGCCGGGTGCTGCGCGACTGGGGCGGTGAGGACTACCTGGACCTGATGGCGGTGGTGGACGAGGTGGCGGCCCGCCCCTGCGTCGACCGCGACCGCCTGGGCGTCTACGGCTTCAGCTACGGCGGCTACATGACCGCCTGGATCATCGGTCACACCGATCGGTTCCGGGCGGCGGTCTGCGGCGCTCCCTGCTTCGATCTGGTCTCCATGTACGGGACCAGCGACATCAGCCCCTTCTGGGGTCCGCTGCAGTGGGGCGGACGCCCCCATGAGGAGCCGGCCTGGTACCGGGAGCGCTCGCCCTCGACCTACGCCCACCGGGCGCGCACCCCGACCCTGATCGTCCACGGCGAGGACGACCAACGTTGTCCCATCGGCCAGGGCGAGGAGATGTTCGTGGCCCTGGCCCAGGCCGGCTGCGAGGTGGAGCTGGTGCGCTATCCCCAGGCCTCCCACCTTTTCATGAGCCTGGGCTATCCGGGCCACCGCGAGGACGTGCTGGGGCGCATCCTGGGCTGGTTCCAGGCCCACCTCTGCGGACCGGCGGGCGTGATCCGATGACCGCGGAGGGTGGGCACCTGCTGGAGGTTCGCGGCCTGCGGGTTGAGTTCCCCACCCGGGCCGGGCTGGTCCGAGCGGTGGACGACGTCGCCTTCCACGTCGACGCCGGGGAGACCCTGGGCATCGTCGGCGAATCGGGCTCGGGCAAGTCGGTGACCGTGCTGAGCGTGATGCGACTGCTGCCACCGCCGGGCCGGATCGTCAGTGGGGAGGTGCGCTATCGCGGCCGCGACCTGGTCCGGGTCTCGGACCAGGAGATGCAAGAGATCCGAGGGGTGGAGATCGCGATGATCTTCCAGGACCCCATGACCTCGCTCAACCCGGTCTTCCGCACCGGCTGGCAGGTGGGAGAGCCGCTCCGTCTGCACCGCGGCCTCGACCGGTCGCGCTCACTGCGGGAGACGGTGGCGATGCTGGGCAAGGTGGGCATCCCGGAGCCGGACCGGCGGGCACGGCAGTACCCGCACGAGCTCTCGGGCGGCATGCGGCAGCGGGCCATGATCGCCATGGGGCTCACCACCACGCCCTCGGTGCTGATCGCGGATGAGCCCACCACGGCCCTGGACGTGACCATCCAGGCCCAGATCCTGGAGCTGCTGAAGCAGATCAACCGGGAGCTGGGCACCGCCACCGTGCTGATCACGCACAACCTGGCCGTGGTGGCCGGGATGTGCGAGCGGGTGATGGTCATGTACGCGGGCCGGATCGTCGAGGAGGGCCCGACCGAGGAGGTCTTCGATCACCCCCGCCACCCCTATACCTGGTCGCTGCTGCGTTCCATCCCCCGCCTCGACTCCGACCACCGGGAGCCGCTGCAGGCGATCGAGGGCCTGCCCCCCGACCTCATCGACCTGCCCTCGGGGTGCGCCTTCCACCCGCGCTGCCCCTTCGCCGAGGAGCGTTGCGCCGGCGAGCGGCCGGAGCTGGCGCCGGTGGGCGGGCGCCGGCGCGCCGCCTGCTGGGTCACCCAGGCGGGGAGGGATCTGCCCCCGACCGGGCGGGAGACGGATGCCCCGGGGTAGCCCGCCGGGATCGGGGACCTGGACCCCGGCCGAGCCGATCCTGGAGGTACGTGGCCTCCAGGTCTGGTTCCCGATCCGGGCCGGGGTCCTGCAACGCACCGTGGCTCAGGTCCGGGCGGTCGACGGGGTCGATCTGACCATCCGCCAGGGGGAGACCCTGGGCCTGGTGGGCGAGTCCGGGTGCGGCAAGACCACCCTCGGGCGGTCGGTCCTGCGGCTGGTCCAGCCCCGGGCCGGTGAAGTACGCTTCAAGGGCCGGGACCTGCTCCGGCTGCGGGGCTCGGAGCTGCGGCGGCTGCGCCGGGAGCTGGCCATGATCTTCCAGGACCCCTTCGCCTCCCTGGACCCCCGGCAGACGGTGGGCGAGATCGTGGCCGAGCCGCTGGACATCCACGGCCTGGCCTCCAGCCGGGCTGAGCGCCGGGAGCGGGTGGAGGAACTGCTCCAGGTGGTGGGGTTGAGCCCCCGGTACGCCAACCGCTATCCGCACGAGTTCAGCGGCGGTCAGCGGCAGCGGGTGGGGATCGCCCGGGCCCTGGCCGTGCGCCCCTCCCTGATCGTGTGCGACGAGCCGGTCTCGGCCCTCGACGTCTCCATCCAGGCCCAGATCATCAACCTGCTGGAGCGGCTGCAGGAGCAGTTCCAGCTCACCTATCTGTTCATCGCCCACGATCTGTCGGTGGTGCGCCACATCTCGGACCGGATCGCGGTCATGTACCTGGGCAAGGTGGTCGAGGTGGCCCCGGCCCGGGACCTCCGCCGCCATCCCCGGCATCCCTACACGGCCTCGCTGCTCTCGGCCGTGCCCATCCCCGACCCGCGTCTCGAGCGCCGGCGTCAGCGCATCATCCTGAGCGGGGACGTGCCCTCGCCGGTGCATCCACCCTCCGGGTGCCGCTTCCGCACCCGCTGTTTCAAGGCCCAGGAACGCTGCGCCCTGGAGGAGCCGCCGGCCGACACCGTGCAGGAGGATGGCCACCTCGCCGCCTGCTGGTTCCCGGTGGCCTGAGGACCCTGGCACCTCCGACCCTGCCCCGATGCCGCTCGGCCGAGGCCGGCCTTCCCACGACGGACGGTCGGGTCGGACCCCTTCCTCAGCTCCCGGGAGCCCGGGTGCGCGGGGCCAGACGGGGACGGGAGCGGCGGGGACGGTCCCCCGGCCGGGGGCGGTGGGGCGGCCGCCGCTCGATCAGCTCCAGGGCCACCTCGACCGCCCGCTGCAGCTGCCGGTCGACGCCGTCGCGATAGTCCTGGGGGGCGTTGTCCACCTCGATGTCCGGCTCGGTCCCGTAGTTCTCGACCTGCCAGCCGACGTCGTCGAAGAAGAACGAGAACTCCGGCTGGGTGGTCACCGTGCCGTCCGCCAGATGGTGCTGCGGCCGGATGCCGATCACCCCACCCCAGGTCCGCTTTCCCACCAGCGGACCCAGCCCCAGCAGCTTGAAGGCGTGGCTGAAGATGTCCCCGTCCGACCCTGCCGACTCGTTGGTCAGCGCCACCAGGGGGCCGGCGGGCGACTCCGGCGGATAGGGCTGGGGGGCGGACCAGCGCGCGAAGTCGTAGCCCACGCGGCGCCGGGCCAGCTTCTCCAGCAGCAACCCCGAGACGCTCCCGCCCCGGTTGCCGCGCACGTCCACGATCAGCGCATCGCGGTCGTACTCCACCAGGAAAGCCCGGTGGAACTCGGCGAAGCCCATGGTCCGCATGTCGGGGATGTGCACATAGCCCACCCGGCCGTGGCCGAGGTCGTGGACGTACCGGCGCCGCTCCTCGACCCAGTCGCGATAGCGGGCCGGCCGCTCGTCGTCCAGGGCCCTGACCGTGACCGTGTGCTGGCGGTCGCCCCGCCGGATGGTCAGCACCACCTCGTTGTCCGCCTGGTTGACGAGACGCTGGGCGGGCGACACCCTGGGCCCCAGGGGCTGGCCGTCGATGGCCACCACCAGGTCCCCGGGGCGGACGTCCACGCCCGGGCCCAGCAACGGTGAGCTGGCCTTCGGGTTCCAGGGATCGCCGCGAACGATCCGGCGGATCCGGTAGCCACGCCCCTCGGGATCCTCCTCCCAGTCCACGCCGAGGAAGCCCTGCCGGTAGTTGGGTCCCGAACGATAGGCGCCTCCGACCTCGTAGGCGTGCGAGGTGCCCAGCTCGCCCTGCAGCTCCCAGAGCAGGTCGGAGAACTCGGAGCGGGTGGTGACGCGGTCCACCAGGGGCAGGTAGCGCCGGTGGACCGCCTCCCAGTCGACGCCCGAGAGGTCCTCGGTCCAGAACTGCTCTCGCTGCAGTCGCCACGCCTCCTGGAACATCTGCCGCCACTCCGCGGCCGGCTCGACCGAGACCTTGACCCGATCCAGGTCGACCCAACCGCTCTCCCGGCCCGGTCCGTCGTCCTCGGGAGCCTTCTCACCCGCCCTCAGCACCCGCACCCCCCCGCGCGAGCGGTAGAGAACCGTCCTGGCATCGCGGCCCACCTGGAAGTCCTCGACCCCGTCGACCAGGCGCTCCTGCCGGTGGGTCTCGAGGTCGTAGCACTCGACCGTCCCGCCCGACTCGTGGTCGGGGTCGAGCGGGAAGGAGGAGAACAACACCTTGCCCCGGATCCCCTGCACCCGCCCGTACCGGCCCACCGGCACGGGGAAGGCCACCACCCGGTCCTCGATGCCGTCGAGGTCGACCTCCACCGTGGGCACGGCCTCGGCCTCCTCCGACTCGGCCCGCCTGAGCGCGGCGGCCTCCTTGCTGGTCGGCGGCCGGGGCCGGGGCACGAAGGGGTGGGGCACGTCGCGCCGCAGACCGACCGCGAAGGGACGGGAAGCCCAGGGGAACCCCCACTCGAACTGGATGGCGTCGCGAACCGGCTCGAAATCGCGCCAGCCGATGAAGTAGAGGTAGCGGCCCTCGGGGTCGAAGGCGGGCATGGAATCGCGCAGCACCCGCCCCGCCGCCACGGCGGTCTCGCCCGTGGCGACGCGACAGAGCTTGATCACCATCGACTGAGGGGTGTCCGGGAAACCGTAGGCGAGCCAGCCGGCGTCGGGCGCCCAGGCCACGCCCTCCGGCCGCTCGAAGGGGCTCCGGTCGAGCAGGCGCAGGGTGGGACGATCGCCGCGCAGGTCCACCAGCAGGACCTCGTTGCGGTGGTTGACGATGGCCACCAGGTCGGCGGCCGGGGCCACCTGCAGCTCCACCACCCGGCCCACGTCGAGACCCCTCAGCGGCTCGGGCGGGACCGACCCGTCTGCGTGCAGGACCACCAGCTCCTCCCGGTCGCCGGCCCCGCTGGACGCCGCCACCAGCCGCCGCCGGTCGTTGAGCCAGGTCAGCAGCCGGTACCGCACCCCGTCCGGCTCGCCGTGCTGGGAGACGGCCCCCTCCCAGTTGGCGAAGGTGAAGGCCTTGCCTCGGGTGGTGATGGCGAGCCCGGTGCCGTCGGGGCTGAGGGTGGCGCTGTCCAGGTACCGCTCGGCCGAGACGAAGCGGCGATTGCGCTGGGTCCGGGAGCTGGGGAGTTCCACCGGCAGCCGGCGCGGCGCGTCGGCGTCGTGCTCGAGGAGGTAGACGTCGCCACCGGCGTGGTACACGAGGGACCGGCCGTCGGAGTCCAGGTTGCGGGCGTAGAAGTCCTCGTGATCGCTGTGGCGCCGCAGGTCGTCCCCCTCGGGGGTACAGGAGTAGACGTTCCCCACCCCCTCGTGGTCGGAGAGGAAGTAGATCCGGTCCCCCACCCAGCACGGGCAGGAGACGTTGCCGTCGAGCAGGATCAGGGGATGGAACTCGCCGCTCCCGTCGCGGTCGATCCAGAGCGTGCCCACGCGCCCACCCCGGTACCGCTTCCAGTGCGCTGGGTCGCGGGTGGCGTTGCGCCCCAGCACCAGGGCGCCGCCGGGGCCACGGGTGATGGTGGTCGCCGGGCCGAGCGGGATCTCGTGCGGGAGGCCGCCCTCGCGACTGACCTGGTTGAGCCAGAACTCCCCCGTCAGTGGCCGGCCGGCGGTGGTGGCGTAGACGATGCAGGCCCCGTCCGGCGTCCAGCCGGCCACCCGGCACTCCGCCCCCTGGAAGGTGAGCCGGCGCGGTTGGCCCCCCGAGGCTCCCATGACGTAGATCTCGGGCGGTCCCTCCTCCTCACCCACGAAGGCGATCAGGGAACCGTCGGGCGAGAACCTGGGCCAGCTCGCCTCCGCCACGCCCGCGGTCAGCCGGTAGGCCCGGCCGCCCTCCACCCCCACCAGCCAGAGGTCGTCCTCGCAGACGAAGACCACCCTGTCCCGGAACAGGGTGGGGAATCGCAGGTAACCTCCCCCCGACGCGCTCACTCCCGACGTACGGTAGCACCCGCCGCCGGCGTCGCGTCGGGCCGAGCCGGGGTCACGGACCCCGCCGGCCGCGACGACGGCCCCGGGGATGGCCAGCCCGTGGCCTGGGCGCCGCCGCCACGGCCAGCGCCACCTCGGCGTCGTCCTCCGGCTCGCCCTCGCCCGCCAGCTGCCGCCGGATGGCGACGATGCGGTCCCGCACCCGGGCCGCCTCCTCGAACTGCAGCTCTCGGGCCAGGCGTTTCATCTCGCGCTCCAGGTCCCTCGCGATCGCCAGCAGGTCCTCCCGGGGGAGGCCGGCGCCGGCCATCAGCTCCACCGCGTCGGCCTGCGCGTCCTTCTCCTCGATCTCCAGGGCGTAGACGGCCTTGCGGATGGTCTCGGGGGTGATTCCGCGCTCCTGGTTATACGCCACCTGGCGGGCGCGGCGCCGCTCCGTCTCCTCGATGGCCTGGCGCATGGAGTCCGTGATCCGGTCCGCGTACATGACGACGTGGCCCTCGACGTTGCGAGCCGCCCGGCCGATGATCTGGATGAAGGAGCGGTACGACCTCAGGTAGCCCTCCTTGTCGGCGTCCAGGATGGCGATGAAGGCCACCTCGGGCAGGTCCAGCCCCTCGCGCAGGAGGTTGATGCCGACCAGCACGTCGAAGTTGCCGAGCCGCAGGTCACGGAGGATCTCCACGCGCTCCACCGCGTCCAGGTCGGAGTGGATGTAGCGCACCCGGATGCCGTACTCCTTCAGGTAGTCGGTCAGGTCCTCTGCGAAGCGCTTGGTCAGCGTCGTGACCAGCGAGCGCTGGCCCCGCTCGACGCGACGCCGCAGCTCGGCGATCAGGTCGTCGATTTGGCCCGCGGTGGGCCGCACCTCGACCGTGGGATCGACCAAGCCGGTGGGCCGGACCACGATCTCGACCACGCGCTCCGCCCGCTCCATCTCGTAGGGTCCCGGGGTGGCGGAGACATAGACGATCTGACCCACGCGCTCATTCCACTCCTCGAAGCTGAGCGGACGGTTGTCGAAGGCGCTGGGCAGGCGGAAGCCATACTCGACCAGGGCCTGCTTGCGGGAGCGATCGCCGCCCAGCATCCCTCCCAGCTGGGGCACCGCCACGTGTGACTCGTCGATGAAGACCACGGTGTCATCGGGAAGGAAGTCGAGCAAGGTGTACGGGGCCTGCCCGGGCTGGCGACGGGTGAGATGACGCGAGTAGTTCTCGACCCCCTGGCAGGTACCGGTCTCGCGCAGCATCTCCAGGTCGAACATGGTCCGCTGACGCAGCCGCTGCGCCTCCAGCGGCCGGCCCTGCTCCTCGAACCACCGCACCCGCTCCTCCAGCTCGGCCTCGATGTCGCGCAGGGCCAGCTCCAGCTTCTGCCGCGGAGTCACGTAGTGGCTGGCGGGGAAGATCGTCAGCTCGTCGTGCGCGGCAACGATCTCCCCGGTGAGCGGCTCCAGCTCCTGGATGCGGTCGACCTCGTCGCCGAAGAACTCGACCCGGAAGATGCGCTCCTCACCGGCCGGCACGACGTCGATGACGTCACCACGGACCCGGAAGCGCAACCGGCCCAGGTCGTAGTCGTTGCGCTCGTAGAGCATCTCGGTCAGCTTGCGCAGGAAGATCTCCCGGCGCAGGGACTGACCGCGCTGGAGGTGCAGCGACTCACCGATGTAGTCCTCGACCGAGCCGATGCCGTAGATGCAGCTCACGCTGGCGACCACGATCACATCACGTCGCGTCAGCAGTGAGGTGGTGGCCCGGTGCCGCATCCGGTCGATGTCGTCGTTCCGACTCGAGTCCTTTTCGATGTAGGTGTCCGACTGCGGGATGTAGGCCTCGGGTTGATAGTAGTCGTAGTAGCTGACGAAGTACTCGACGGCGTTGTTCGGGAAGAGCCGCTTGAACTCCGCGCACAGCTGTGCGGCCAGGGTCTTGTTGGGGCTGAGCACGAGGGCGGGCCGGCCCAGGGCCTGGATGATCCAGCCCATCACGTTCGTCTTCCCGCTGCCGGTGACGCCCATCAACACCTGCTCGCGGAGGCCGGATCGGATGCCGTCCACGAGTCGCTCGATGGCCTGGGGCTGATCGCCCCTGGGCTCGAACGGCGCCTCGATGTGGAACCCGGCCCTCACCCGAGCCATTGTACCTCCGCTCCGGCACCACCCTGGAACGGATGTTCGATTCCGCATCGCCGGTCCCTTCGGCGTAGGCTCGAGGGTGACGATGGCCAGGTCAGGGTCGAACCGCGCCGCGGCGGGCCGAGAACGGCCGTCGCCCTCCTCCGGCGACGGCCGGGACATCGTCCAGGCGATGGGGGCCTGGGCAGGCGCGTTCCTGGCCGGCCTCCAGCCGGGCGGCGGGAGCGCGCCGGCCCCGGCGCGGCCCACGGAGCTGGCCTTCGCCGTCGCCACCGAGGGGGCCATGCTGGCGGGTCTCTTGACCCGACTCGGGCTGGAAACGGCGAAGGAGACGGCCAGGTGGCTGGGCCAGGGTCTGCTCGACCTGGCCGGACCCCGGGCCACGCCGGGCCTGCCCGGGCCGGAGCCGTCCGTCGCCGGTGCGCGGTGGGCGCCGGTCGTCCCGAGGCCGGGGGCTCGGGCGCGGCCGGGCGAAGAGGAGGCCCCCGTCCGCCGGCCGGCCGACGTCCAGGCCCTGGCCGCCGGCGCCCTGCCCCTGCTGCTCCGGGCGGCGGCCCTCGCCCCGGGTGGCCTCGGCCGGGCCGGCACGGTGGCCGGCGCGGCCGGCCGGTCCCTTCCGGCCGTGATCCGGGGCCTGCAGGCGGCGGCGCTGGCGCGCGCCGCCGGCCAGGACGCGCTCCGGGAGCGGCGTCCCGCGAAGCGGCCCTGAGCCATCCGGGCCGGGCTTGCCGGCCCGACGGGTAACCTTCGACCATGGCCGATGCCGCGCCCGTGCCCACGGCCGAAGAGCGCCGGTTGATCTCGTCGGTGGAGGTCCTCGGCTATCGTTGCCTGGAATACGTCCAGGTCCGGCTCCGGCCCCTGGCCATCCTGGTCGGCCCCAACGGCAGCGGGAAGTCGTCCTTTCTCGACGCCCTCCACTTCGTCCGCGATCTCCTCCGCGACGGACCGGCCGAGGCGGTGGCGGCCCGCGCCGACGAGCTGGAGGACCTGACCTGGATGCGGCGGGGCAGCCATTTCGAGATCGCGCTCGAGGTCGAGCTGCCCGAGCGGCTGGCCCGGGGAGCCCGCTCCAGCTGCCGGTACGCGGTCCGGATCGGCCGAACGGGCGAGGGCGAGGTGGGCGTCCTCGAGGAGTACCTCTGGCTCAAGCCGGCCGCGAAACCGCCGCCGGCGCAGGCCTCGCTCTTCCCCCACGACCCCACGGCTCCGGCCACGCTGGTCCGCGAGCCCCCCCGGGGGTCGGCCTGGCGGGTGGTCGTCCGCAAGGTGCCGGGGTCCGGCAACGACTACTTCCGGAGCGAGGCCGGCGACTGGAACATCCAGTTCCGGGTCGGCCCCCGGCGGGCTGCCCTGGCCAGCCTGCCCGACGACGAGTCGCGATTCCCCGCCGCCGCCTGGCTCCGTCGCTTCCTGAGCGACGGGCTGCTCTGGCTCCAGCTGAACAGCCGGGCCATGCGCCAGCCGGTCTCGCCCCGGGACCCCAAGCGCTTCCTCCCCGACGGCTCGAACCTCCCCCTGGTGGTCGAGGACCTCAAGGCCGGCCAGCCGGACCGCTTCGAGGAGTGGCTGCGCCATCTGCGTTTCGTGCTCCCCGGCCTCGACGACATCGAGATCGAGACCCGCGAGTCGGACCGATACCGCTACCTGGTGCTCGAGTACGACTCGGGGCTGCGGGCGCCCTCCTGGCTGGTCTCGGACGGGACCCTGCGCATCCTGGCCCTGACCCTTCTCGCCTACCTGCCCACCACCGAGGGGGCGCTGTATCCGATCGAGGAGCCGGAGAACGGCCTCCACCCGAAGGCGCTGGAGCCGGTCTTCCAGTCACTCGCGTCCGTCTACGAAGGGCAGGTGCTGGTCGCCACCCACTCCGCCCTCCTCCTCGGCCTCGCCGAGCCGAGCCAGATCCTCTGCTTCGCGACCACCCGCAGGGGGGCGGCCGACGTCGTCTCGGGCGACCAGCACCCGGCGCTCCAGCTCTGGCGCGGGGAGGTCGACCTCGGCACCCTGCTCGCCGGCGGCGTCCCGGGCTGAGGCGGAGTCCGACCGCCGTGGAGCGGCGCCGGAGGCCGGGAACGGGGTCGCGCCCAATCCCCGTCCCGGGCCTTTCCTTCACGTTCACCTCCAGCCCGGCAGGAGGTCGAGCTGGGCGAAGCGGCCGTCGCTGCGCCGCCGGCCCGGCCTCCAGTCCACCGGGCGCCGGAAGGCCGGCCCGGCGAAGGCGAAGGAATGGTATTCGCCCCGCTCCCCGCAGGGGTCGATCGGGAGACGGGCGACGTCGCGCACGAAGTCGGCGTCGATCACCCGCCCCAACCAGGTCTCGTCCAGCCGGGCCAGCTCGACGCAGGTCAGCACCGCCCGGCCACCGCCCTCGACGAACTCGGTCAGGAGCGCCGCCGGCGGCTCCCCCCAGAGGGGCTCGACGTGCTCCAGCCCCGCCTCCCGCACCCGCCCCTCGTACCAGGCGCGCACGTCGGCCAGGTGGATGTCGCCCAACACCACCCCGGCGAAGCCCTCCTCCCGGAGCCGGCCCAGCTCGGCCCGCAGCCGTCCGTCCATCGCCTCCCAGGCCGTGGGCACGGCCCGCAGCTCGACCCCGATCGCCCCGGCCTGGGCGTGGAGCATCGACACCCGCGTCCCGTGGAAGCGCACCCGGCCCGTGGCCGGATCGTAGAAGGTGATCAGGCGCCGGACCTCCAGGCCCCGGCGACGGGCGCGGTCCAGGGCCAGGGCGCCGTCCTTGCCCCCGGACCAGAGCAGAGCGTACGCGCCTCTCATCTCCGGTCGAAGGCGAGCCCGATCGGGCTGTGCCTCAATCGGGCAGGGAGAGGATGAGGGCCTCGAGTACGCTCCCGACGGGCAGGCCCCGGTCGCCGGGCGGCACCCTGACCAGGGCGTGCGCCCCGACCAGGGACATCAGCCGCGACGAGGACTGGGAGCCGGTGGTCTCGGCCACCAGCTCGCCCCCCTCCCGGCGCAGGGTGACCCGCTGGTACTCGGTCCGGTCGCCGGCGGCCTTTGCCTCGAAGGCGAGCCGGACCGGCAGGGTCGGCCGGTGGAGCCGGCGGTGGCCCTGGAGCTTGCGCAGGGCGGGGCGCACGAAGACCTCGAAGGTGACCAGCGAGGAGACCGGGAAGCCGGGCAGGCCGAAGGCCAGCCGTCCCTCGGGCAGGGTGGCGAAGGTGAACGGCTTGCCCGGCTTCAGCTTGACTCGGCCCAGGTGGACCTGGCCCAGCGACTCCAGCAGCGGCTTGACCAGGTCGTGACTGCCGACCGAGACCCCGCCCGAGGTCACGAGCAGGTCGTGGTCGCGGAGGGCCTCGACCACCAGCGCCCGCAGCGCTGCCGGATCGTCGGGGGCGATGCCCAGCACCGTGACCTCCGCCCCCGCTTCCCGCAGGGCCGCCAGCAGCGCCCAGCGGTTGGAGTCCACGATCTGCCCCGGGCCCGGCGCCTGGCCCACCTCCACCAGCTCG
>JAJPKS010000381.1 GCA_021323605.1 Bacillota bacterium
TCCGAGCATGGGACGAGGAGGTTGATGCGATGAGCGGCACCGCCCGCGACGTGACCCAGACGGACCTCCACCGGCGGCTCCTGGAGACGCTCGACGCCCTCTTCGGCGTCCACCCCGGGTACCGGCCGGTCCACGCCAAGGGCATCGTCTGCGAGGGCAGCTTCACCGCCGCCGACGAGGCCAGGGACCTCTCGCGCGCGCCGCACCTCCAGGGCGGCAGGGTCCCGGTCACGGTCCGTTTCTCCGACTTCACCGGGCTCCCGGACATCCCCGACACCGATCCCAACGCCAACCCCCGGGGGATGGCGGTCAGGTTCCACCTTCCCGACGGCGGCGAGACCGACCTGGTGGCGCACTCGTACGACGGCTTCCCGGCCCGCACCGTGGAGGAGTTCCTCGGCCTCCTGCAGGCGCTCGCCGCCAGCGGCCCCGGCGCCGCCTCCCCCTCGCCGGTCGAGGAGTTCGCGGCCACCCACCCGGCGGCCAGGCGCTTCCTGGAGGCTGCCAAGGCGCCGCCGGCCAGCTTCGCCACCGAGTCGTACTTCAGCGCCGACGCCTTCCGCTTCGTCAACCGGGAGGGGACCGCCCGTCACGGCCGCTACCGGATCCACCCGGCCGGCGAGGAGCGGCACCTCGACGTCGGGGAGGCCGCCACCAGGGGCCCGAACTATCTCTTCGAGGAACTCCGGGAGCGACTCCGGCGGGGCCCCGCCGAGTTCCGGGTGATGGTGCAGCTCGCCGCCCCGGGCGATCCGATCGACGACGCCTCCGCCACCTGGCCGGCCGACCGGCCGCAGGTCCGGCTCGGCACCCTGAGCGTCGAGCGCCCGAGCGACGCCGACGAGCGGCAGCTGCTCTTCGACCCGGCCCGACTGGTGGACGGGATCGAGCCCTCGGGCGACCCGCTCATCCCCGCCCGCTCCCGGATCTACGCCGTCTCCTACCGGCGCCGGCAGCGATGACAGAGCAGGGACGGATCGACCCGAGCGCATGCCCGGAGCCGGCCGCGCCCCTGGAGCACCGCGCCCGGCGGCTGGGCGTGACCTGGGAGCACGAGCTGAGCGACGTCGGCGGCCTGTGGCCGGAGCAACTCGGGCTCGACAGCTGCGGCGAGTGCGACGTGGGCGATCCCGAGGAGCAGTCGGGTCGTTGAGCGGCGGCCGGTGGAGGGCTCGACTCGGAGTCTCCGCCGGCCGGCAGGGCGAAGGAGGGCGGTCCGGCCCGAATCGGGCCGACCGCCGGTTCCCCGGCCCTCACCGCGCCGTCAGCACCCGCCCCGGCCGGGCGCCGGTGAGCTCCCCGCCGGACACCACCGCGACGCCGCCGACGAAGACGTCGCGCACACCGCGGGGAGCCAGGAGCGGCTCTTCATACGTCGCCCGGTCCAGGACGGCACCGGGGTCGAAGACCACCACGTCCGCCACCGCACCCCGCTCCAGCCGGCCCCGGCCGGCGAGGCCGAACCGGCCCGCGGGCAGCCCCGTCATCTTGTGGATCGCGGTGGCGAGATCGAAGAGGCGCTCCTCGCGGGCGTAGCGGCCGAGCACCCGGCTGAAGGTGCCGGCCCAGCGCGGGTGCGGCTTGCCCGGGAGCGGGATGCCGTCGGACCCGATCATCGCCGCCTCGTGGGCGAGCACGCGCCGCACGTCGGCCTCGTGCATCAAGTGCACGATCATCGTCACCCTCCCCTCCTGCTCGAGGAGGAGGTCGAAGACGAAGTCCGCCTCCCGGCCCGGGCCCGCCAGCTCGCCGATCGAGTGGCCCTCGATCTCGGGCCGGCCAGGACAGGTGGCGATGACGATGCCGCCCCAGCCGGCCGCCCGGACCAAGTTCTCCCACTCCGGCGGTCCGGCGGCGAAATCGGCCTCGATCCGGTCGCGCGCCTGGCCATCGCTCAACCGCTCGAGCATCCTCTCGACGCCGCCGTCCTGCGCCCAGCGGGGCAGGATGGCGTAGAGCAACGTGCTCCCGGCCGTGTACGGGTAGACGTCGACGGTCACGTCGATGCCCCCGTCCCTGGCCGCGGTGATGACGCCCAGCGTCTCCTCGGTCCGGCCCCAGTTCACCCGGCCGGCGACCTTGTGATGGGAGATGTGCGTGGGCACGCCGGCCTCGCGGCCGATTCGGATCGCCTCCTCCACCGACCGGCGGACCATGTCGGTCTCGCCCCGGATGTGGCTGACGTAGGGGCGGCCGAACCGGCTCACCTCCCTCGTCAGCTCGATCAGCTCGTCGGTGCCGGCGAAGGCGCCCGGCATGTAGATCAGGCCGGTCGAGAAGCCGAGGGCACCCTGCTCGAACGCCTCCCGGAGCAGCCGCTTCATGATCGCCAGCTCGTCGTCTCGCGGCGGGCGGTCCTCGAAGCCCAGCACGCCCACCCGCAGGCTGCCGTGGCCGACGAGCGGCGCCAGGTTGGCGAACAGGCCCGCCCGGCGGGCGGCGGCAGCGAAGCCGTCGAGGTCGTGCCAGTCGACCTGCGTCGCGCCGAAGAGCGTCCGCAGGTGGCGTTCCACGTCCCCGCGGCGGTGGCTGAGGTGCGGGAAGGGGCTGAAACCGCAGTTCCCGCAGACCTCGGTGGTGACGCCCTGCCGGACGCTGGCCGCGGCCACGTGCTCGAGCCCGGGACCGAGCGTCCAGGCCAGATCGGAGTGCGTGTGGGTGTCGATGAAGCCGGGCGCGACGGCGTGGCCGGCCGCGTCCAGGTCGAGCCGGGCGGTCGCCGCCGAGAGATCACCCACCGCCTCGATGCGATCCCCCACGATCCCGACGTCGGCGCTCAGCGGCGGTGCGCCCGTCCCGTCGAAGACGGCCCCGTTCCTGATCAGGACGTCGAACTCCATGCGCCTCCTCAGCCCGCCCTTCGGCCTCGATGCGAACCGGCCCGTCGCTCGGCGACCGCGCCCGCACCTGTACGGGCCCGGGAGCATGATCGCATCGTCGGGCCTCCGGCCGGGCGATCGGTGCCCCGGCGTTCGGCCCCCGCCATCCGCCCGTGCCACCGTGGGACATGGCCGGCCCGTCGCGGCGATAGTGAGAGCGGGGCACGGGATCATGGAAAGAGGAGGGTTGGACGTGGCAGAGCGCGTACGGGTGGGTGTGATCATGAACGGGGTCACGGGGCGGATGGGGACCAACCAGCACCTGGTCCGCTCCATCCTCGCCATCCGCGACGAGGGCGGGATCGACCTCGGCGACGGACGGGTGATCTGGCCCGACCCCATCCTGGTCGGGCGCAACCCGGAGAAGGTGGAGTCGCTCGCCCGCCGGCACGGCATCGAGCGGTGGAGCACCGACCTCGACGCCTGCCTCGCCGACCCCGAGGACAGCGTCTACTTCGATGCGCTCGCCACCCGGGTCCGTCCCCGGACGGTCGCCGCCGCCATCGCCGCCGGCAAGCACGTCTACTGCGAGAAGCCGGTCGCGCCCGATCTCGACAGCGCGCTCGATCTCGCCCGCCGCGCCCACGCCGCCGGGGTCAAGAACGGGGTGGTCCAGGACAAGCTCTGGCTGCCCGGGCTGGTCAAGCTGAAGCGGCTCGTCGACCAGGGCTTCTTCGGCCGCCTCCTCTCGGCCCGGATCGACTTCGGGTACTGGGTCTTCCCCGGCGACGACGTGCCCGCCCA
>JAJPKS010000258.1 GCA_021323605.1 Bacillota bacterium
ACTCCAAGCGCACCTCGACGCCCGGGCTCTTCATCCAGAGCGAGGACGACGTCTGGGCCTTCTACCGGCGCTTCGAGCAGGAGTTCAGCGAGGCCTTCAGCCCCCACGTGGTCAACCTGCCGGGTGGGGTCTACATCGACACCTTCGTTCTGAAGGCGGCGGTCCCCGGCCAGCGGCTGGAGATGCCCGTTCACGAGCTCCAGGGCCCCTCGCCGGCAGCCGCCGGCAAGGGCTCCCGTCAGGCCTACTGGCCAACCGAGGGCGCCTACGTGGAGACCGCTGTCTTCGATCAGGCAAGGCTCCAGCCGGGCAACGTGGTCGCGGGGCCGGCGTTGATCGAGTCGGAGTTCACCACCATCGTGGTCCCCCCCGAGTGGCGGTACCGGGTCGATGAGCACGCTCTGGGGATCCTGGAGGTCGATGGCGCAAGGAGGATGGGAGATGCCGGTTCCGACATCGGACGAGAAGCTCGCCTGGATCAAGCTGGAGCCACCCAGCGAGGCTGAGCTGGCCGCCGTCGAGGCCCTCCGTCCCGGCGATTACGAGATCGGCTTTCAGCGCACCAACGACATCCTGGATGAGGCCCTGGAGGTCTTCCAACGCTCCTGTCGGAGCAGTATGGGCATCGCCGGCGACGTGATGGTGGCCCTGTTCACGGCTGGAGGTGACCTGGTCAACGCTGCGGCCGGGACCTACCTACACGCCATCATCCAGCCGATCATCGTGAAGTACATCCGTCGCCACTACGCTCGCAACCCCGGGATCGAGGAGGGCGACATCTGGTGTGCCAACGACGCCCTCTACGGCGGAATCCACAACCCCGACGTGGTCTGCCTGGTTCCCGTTTTCCATCAGGGGGAGCTGATCGCCTGGGCGGGGGCGGCCAACCACACCACCGAGACCGGTGCCATCGAGCCCGGCGGCATGCCGGTGTCGGCTCAGGCCAGGTTCGAGGAGGGCATGAACCTGCCGCCGGTGAAGATCGGCCAGGGGGGTGAGCTCAGGAACGACTGGCTGGAGGTGTTCTCCGCCTACGGCATCCGCGCGCCGCAGATGGTGGTCACCGACCTGAAGGCGCGGGCGACCGCGGCCGACCGGGTGCGCACCCGGCTGGTCGAGCTGGCCGACAAAGAAGGTCGGGAGTGGGTGGTGGGCCTGCTCCGCAAGATGCTGATGGTGGCCGAGGAGGGCGCTCGCCGGCGGGTGGCGGCGTGGCCCGAGGGCAGGTTCCGCTGCGTCGCCTTCTCGGACTCGCTCGGCACCAGGCGCGGCCTGGTGCGGAGCGCCTACCTGACCCTGGAGAAGCGCGGGGACCGGCTGGTCTTCGACTTCACCGGCACCTCCCCGGAGAACGTCTCCTCCTACCATGCCCACGTGCAGTCCACCATCGGCCACATCGCCAACTACGTGTACTCGAACGTCTTCTACGACCTCCCCATCTCCAGCGCCACCTTTGCTCCGATGGAGTTCCGTATCCCCCGGGGGACGGTGCTCAATCCGGATGACCGGGCCGCCACCAGCAACGCGGTCATGATCTGCACCGGGGCCATGTCCACCACCCCCAACTGCTTCGCCAAGCTCATGTTCTCGAGTCGCTCGGACTGGCAGCGGGCGGTGGCATCGCTCGCCAACGCAGGCAACGCCATGGTGATCGCCGGACTCTCTCAGTGGGGCCTGCCCTTCGCCGACATGATCGCCTATTCCATCAACACCGAGGGCCAGGGCGGCCGGCCGACCATGAAGGGCATGGACTCCTTCGGCTTCCCCTGGTGTCCTTTCGGCCGGGCTCCCGACGTGGAGCTGATGGAGAACGAGTTCCCCATGCTGATCCCGATCAGCCAGCACTGGCCCGACTCCTGCGGGCACGGCAAGTACCGGGGAGGCGTGGGCACGGTGCAGGTCTGGGTCGCCCACCAGGCTCCCACCGTGTACTTCAACGCCATCGCCGACAACTCCAAGATCCAGACCCCGCAGCCGCTCTTTGGTGGCTACGCGCCCTGCACCGTACCCGGCCTGGCGGTCCGGGGCGCCGATTTCGTCGCCCGTCTGGCCACCAGCCCGGTCGGGATGCAGTTCCACAGCCTGATCGATCGGGATCAGGTCCCAGGTCAGTGGGAGGTGGAGTTCTTCGGGCGGTCGGTGAGGCCCTATGGAGAGGGCGACGTGATGACCTTCGGCTTCTCCTCTGGGGGCGCCGGCTACGGCGACCCCCTGGAGGCCGATCCCGACTCGGTCGCCGAAGACATTCGGGAGGGGAAACTCACCCAGGAGACCGCGCGACGTGTCTACTGCGTCGCCTATGACCAGGAGCGTCAGGTTGCTCTCCGAGAGGAGACCGAGCGGCTCCGCCAGCAAGAGCGCGAGGCCCGGTTGCGTCGGGGTCGGCCCTACGCCGAATTCCTCGCGGAATGGCAGCGCCTGAGGCCGCCGGAGGAGGTGCTGGTGAACTACGGGAGCTGGCCCGACGCCCGGCCAGTCCAGCCCGTGGTCCGAATGTGACCTCTCGGTGACCGCCTCGGTCAGGGCGCTGCTGCGCCAGGCTGCCCGCGGCCAGGTCGGGGAGCGCCCCCTGGTCGCGCCCCGGGCCTCGGCACTGGCGGGCGAGATCGAGGGTCTGGCTCCCGTCGAGCTGCTCGGCAACCCGACCAAGCTGGCCAACCTCCTGACCCAGCTGGTCCGGGGGGCGGACCTGGACGTGGCCTGGGTGGAGTCGGGCTCCAACCTCGCCTGCGAGGTCGCCGGCGCTGAACTCGACTGGTCCCGCTTCCCGCCCTGGCCGCGCGCCCGGACGGCTCGGTCCTCCCCTGAGGCGAGCATGGCCAGCGGCCGCGCGGCAGCAGTGGTGGAGGCGACCCGGCGCCTGCGGGCCGTGCTGGGGGAGAGGGCGGTGGTCGGGGTGGCGTTGCCGGGCCCGATGGAGCTGGCGGCCGCGTGCCCGGGCCTCGACGGCGAGGGGGCGGCGGAGGTCCTCCTGGTCATGGTCCGGTCGCTCTGCCAGGCGGGGGCGGAGCTGGTGCTGCTCTCCGAGAGGGGGCCAGGCCCCGACCCGGCCGAGCTCGCGGCGTGGCTGCGCCCGCTGGCCGCCACCGCCCGCTTCTTCCAGGCCCTGCCGTTGCTGGTCGCCTCCCCGGCCGGCCGGGGGGTGCTGGCCGGCGTCGACGCGGTCCCCTGTCTGGAGGTGGGAGAGGGCTTCACGTCCCCCGAACGGGGACCGTACGGGCTCGCGGTCCCGTGGCCGATCCCGCCGGTCGCGGCCGGCGAGGGGTGCGTGCTGCTCACCACCGCAGTCGAGCTGACGGGCAGGACGGGGGCGGAGGCGTTGGGTCAGGTCGTGGCCGGCCTGCGGCAGCTGACGCCACGGGCAGGCGGATGATGCGACGTACCCTCCAAACCCGGCTGTCCCTCACCGGGGGGCGGCTGGACGTCAGCCCAGCAGACGAGCGATGGTGCCCCCCATGATGGCCTGCCGTTCCTCCGCGCGCAGCCCGGGCAGGAGGTGGTCGGGCAGCTCGACCATGGCCTCGTAGCCGGGGTCGGTGGCGATCCAGGGGTAGTCGGAGGCCCAGAACATCCGCTGAGCGCCGTAGGCGTCGTAGAGCGCGCGGGCCACCGGGGCCAGATCCCGGTACGGGTAGGGCAGCCGGCTGAAGGCGTACGCCCCCGAGAGCATGACGTGCACGTTGGGGAAGCGGGCCAGCTCCAGCACGGCGGGGAGCGTCGGCGGCGGGAGCGGGCTCGAGATGCGGGGGCGGCCGTGTTCGTCGACGTCGATACGCTCCGGGCAGAAGCCCATGTGGTTGAGCGCCACCCGCAGCTCGGGCAGCGCCTCCAGCACGCTCCGGAGCGGCTTCAGCTGATCCGGCGACGCGTACCACCACAGCACCATCCCCCGTTTCGCCATCATCTCCAGCGTCGGGAACACCGCCAGGCGACGGACGTCATCGGCGGCGCCGGTGCCCAACCCGTGCATGCGAAGGCCGCGGATCCCCGTCCGTTCGATCCTCGTCTCGAGCGCGGCGGGGTCGGGGTGGGCGAGGTCGAAGACGCCGATGCCCTGGAAGCGCCCCGGGTGTCGCCGGAGACACTCGACCAGGTAGTCGTCCTCCGGCCCCAGGGGGACCAGCACCGCTCGCTCGACGCCGGCCTTCTCCATGGCGCGCAGGAACTCCTCGACCGGCGCCTCGCGTCCCGCCGGCGCCAGCTCATCGACGGGGCGTGGGTACTGCTCGGAGTGGGGACGGAACACGTGGGCGTGACCGTCGATGACCGGCATGGGCTCAGTCCCGCCGAACGAAGACCGTGACCGCGGCCAGGATCACGAAGGCCAGCACCACGTTGTGGAAGTAGCTGGAGATGTGGAGGAGGGTGAAGACGTTCTGGATGAGGGTGAGGAGGATGACTCCTCCCACCGCCCCCGGGAGAGAGCCGCGTCCCCCGCTCAGGGAGATGCCGCCCAGGACGCAGGCGGTGATGGCGTCCAGCTCGAGCCCGCTCCCTGCCGAGGGGGTTCCCACCGTGGCCTTCATGGTCAGCACGAAGCCGGCGAGCGCGGCCAGGGTCCCGCTCACGATGAAGACGGTGACGACCACGGCCCGGGCCCTGATCCCCACCATCCGGGCCACCTCGGCATCGCCCCCCACCGCGTACAGGTGCCGGCCGACGACGGTTCGGCGCAGGACCCAGGACACCACCGCGATCAGGAGCAGCAGCCCCACGAAGTAGGCGGGGAGGGGGCCGGCGCCCAGGTAGGGGATGTTGGCCAGCCAGTCGGGGACGCTCCCCACCGGCGTCTGGCTGTAGGCGAAGGCGAGACCCTGGAGCGCGTAGTAGCTCCCCAGGGTGACGATGAAGGAGTTGACCCGAAACCTCGTCACCAGCGTCCCCTGGATGGCTCCCACCACCGCCCCGAGCGCCAGCACCAGGAGGAGGACCGGGGCCACCAGGTCCGAGCGTCCGTTGATGAGGCCGGCGCTCAGCATCGCGGTCAGGGAGGCGAGCGAGCCGACCGAGAGGTCGATCTGACCGGCGAGCATCACCAGTGCCTCGCCGACCGTGACCAGACCCAGCACGACGGTCTCGGAGAGGAGGTTGGCGATGTTCCGTGAGCTGAGAAAGAGGCTCGACTCGACGCCGATCGCCG
>JAJPKS010000260.1 GCA_021323605.1 Bacillota bacterium
CAGGGCCAGGGCGGCGTCGGTGCCCGGCAGCGGGCGCACGTGCCAGTCGGCCTCGCGCGCGGTCCGGGTCCGGACCGGGTCCACCACCACCAGCCTGGCCCCCGCCTCGCGGGCGCGGCGCACGAAGGGCCACAGGTGCAGGTTGGTGACGACGGTGTTCGTTCCCCAGAGCACGATGAAGCGGGCGTGCTGAACGTCCTCGGGGAGGACGCCGGTGGTGGTGCCGAGCGCGGCCGCAATCCCGGCCCCGGCCGTGTCGCCGCAGATGGTGCGGGCCAGGCGGCTGGCCCCCAGACGGGCGAAGAACCGCCGATCCATGGACGCGTACTGGATCAGACCCATGTTGCCGGCGTAGCTGTAGGGCAACACGGCCTCACCGCCCCAGCGCTCGGCGACCTCTCCCAGCCGAGCGGCGATGTCCGTCAGCGCCTCCTCCCAGCTCACGGGGACGAAGACGCCCTCGCCTTTGGGGCCGACCCGGCGGAGCGGGCGCAGGACGCGTTCCGGGCTGTAGACGCGATCCAGGTAGCGGTGCACCTTGGCGCACAGCGTCCCGCGCGTGTAGGGGTGATCCGGCGCCCCCGCCAGCTTCACCGCCCGGCCTCGCTCGACGGTGACCTCCCAGGCGCAGGTGTCCGGGCAGTCGTGGGCGCACCCACCCTTTATGACCACGGCCATGGTTTCGAGCCTACCGCCACCGTGCGCGCGCGGACCGGCGGGTTGCTAGCCTGTGCGGCGGTGAGCGCTGGCGAGCAGGAGCGGCCCGAGGACCACGAGGTGAAGCGGCTCGCCCGGGCCCGGTTCGGGCGTCACGCCCCGCGATACCTGTGGTCGCGGACCCACGCCGGCGGCGAGGAGCTGGCCCGCATGATCGAGCTGGCCCGACCGACCGGCGACGAGCGGCTGCTGGACGTGGCCACCGGCGCCGGCCACACGGCCCTGGCCTTCGCGCCTCACGTCCGCGAGGTCGTCGCCCTGGACCTGGCACCGGCCATGCTGCAGACGGCGGGACGGCACCTGCGGGCACGAGGGGCCGCCCGCGTCCGCCTCCTGGCCGGGGACGCGGAGGCCATGCCCCTGGCGGCCTCCACCCTGGACCTCGTCGTCTGCCGCTACGCCGCCCACCACTTCCCGCGCCCGGAGCGGTTCCTGGCCGAGGTGGCCCGCGTCCTCCGCCCCGGCGGGCGTCTGGTGGTGTTCGACAACATGACCCCCGAGGACGACCTGATCGACGCCTTCATCAACCGCCTCGAGACCTGGCGGGATCCCAGCCACGTGCGCTCCCGGCGCTGTTCGGAATGGGGCTTGCTCCTGCGGGAAGCGGGGCTCGAGGTGGAGGCCATGGATCCCTTGGTCCGGCGCACCTACGACTTCTCGGACTGGACCGCCCGGCAGGCCATGCCGGCCGCCGAGCGCGAGGCGCTGGAGCGGTGGCTGATGACGGCTCCGCCCGCCTGTGCCCGGGAGGTTCGTCTGCGGGTCGAGGACGGCCACGTGCACGCGCTCACGGTGACCTTCGGCACCTTCGCCGCCCGTCGTCCGGCCTGAGCCGGCGCCGTCGCCCCGCCCGAGCCGGAGCCCGGCTCCGCGCGTCACGACCGCTCTCGACTTGCGTCGTACATTTGTTCGTACCGGTGCTAGCATGGGGGTGTGGCCCCGGTGGGGTCAGGCCGAGTGAGAGATACCGGTGACCGAGGTCCGGTGAGGAGGACTGGGCGATGGACCGCGAGTTCGACGTGGTCTGCCTGGGGGGCGGCGTGTGCGGGGAGGCCCTGGTGGCGGAGCTGTCCGGCTCCGGCCTCACCCTGGCGGTGGTGGAGGAGCACCTGGTGGGCGGAGAGTGTCCCTACTGGGGCTGCGTGCCCAGCAAGACCCTGCTCCGGTCGGCGGAGGTGATCGTGGAGGCGGAACGGGCCCGCGAGCTGGCGGCCGCCCGGCTGGAGATCGAGGTGGATTTCCACCGGATCGCCCGTCGCACCGCCGCCATGGCCCGGGAGTGGGACGACACCGCCGCGGCCGCGGCGCTGGCGCGTCAGGGGGCCGTGCTCGTCCGCGGCCGCGGCGCGCTGACCGGCCCCCGCACGGTGGAGGTGGAGGGGGTGCGGCTGATCGCCCGCCGGGGGGTGGTCGTCTGCACCGGAACCGTCCCCGTCCTCCCCGCCCTCCCCGGCCTGGAGACGGTCGACCCCTGGACCAACCGGGAGGCGGTCAGGACCGGCGAGTTGCCCCCGAGCCTGCTCGTGCTGGGCGGGGGCGCGGTGGGGGTGGAGCTGGCACAGGCCTTCGCGCGCTTCGGCTCCCAGGTGACGGTGGTCGAGGGGACCGACCGCCTCCTGCCCGGCGAGGAACCTGAGGCCGGAGCGTTGCTGCGGCGCCACCTGGAGGCCGAGGGGATCCGGGTCGTGACCGGGGCCCGGGTGGAAGCGGTCGAGCGGGAGGAGAACGGGGGGACGCGGCTGCGGATGTCCGGCCGCCAGTTCCTCTCCGCCCGGCGTTTGCTGGTCGCGACAGGACGACGTCCCGACCTGGCCGGGTTCGACCTCGAGGCGGCCGGCGTGCGCCTCGCCCAGGGCTGGGTGGACGTGGACCCGAGCACACTGCGGGCCTCCGGCGGCATCTGGGCGGGAGGGGACGTGACCGGCCTCGGCGGTTTCACCCACCTGGCTTACTACCACGGGACCGTGATCGGCCGCCAGCTCCGGGGGCGGCCGGCGAGGGCCAACCACACCGCCGTGCCCAGGGTCACCTTCACCGACCCGGAGGTGGCCTCGGTGGGCCTGAGCGAGGCGGCCGCCCGCGACGGCGGCCTCGAGGTTCGAACGGTCGCGGTCGACGCCGGCGAGGCGATCCGGTCCTCCATCCACGGATTCGAAGGCGGGCTGATCAAGCTGGTGGTGGACCGGGTGGCCGGGGTGCTGGTGGGCGCCACGGTGGTGAGCCCACGCGCGGGGGAGATCGTCTCCGAGCTGACCCTGGCGGTGCGGGCCCGGGTCCCGATCTCGTTCATGGCCGACACCATCCACCCCTACCCGACCTTCTCACGCGTGCTGCAGGGGGCCCTGGCCGAGGCGGCCGAGGACGTGGCCTGAGCACGAGCCGGAGCCATGGAGGGGCACGGGCTCAGCCGATCTCGCCGTGGCGATCCCCCCTCCGACGGATGCGTGCGGCGAGGCTCCCGGCCAGGGCGATCCCGGCCAGACCCACCAGCAGGTGCAGGACCTGGATCACCGGATGGGCGTCTCCGGGCAGCAACGCGCCCTGGGCGAGGCCGAGGACGGGCATGAGGAAGCCCCAGAGCGCGGTCACCCCGACGTGGACGGGGTTCACCCCCGCCACCGCGCCCACGACCGCCAGCGACCACAGGATCAGCACGAGCAGGAGTCCGAGCAGCATGTGAAGGGGGATCAGGGTCAGCGCGTTGCCGGTCCAGAAGAGGAGACCGAGCGTGACCATGGTCAGCCCGATGATCCCGATCAGAGGTTGGGTGATGGCTGCGAAGCGGGTCATGAAGGCCAGGGTAGGGCTGGCGACGGCGGCCCGTCGTCCCTCCGGAGGCGACATCCTGCCTGCGATCGGGGGCGAACGTCGGCTACATCCGGAAGCGCAGGCGATCGGCCACCATCCGGACCGGTCCCGGTGGAGGGTACGCCCGGGCCCGAAGGCCCGATCCTCCGGACCACGGGTACACTGACGACCCGGGCCGAGAGGCCGCCCGTTCACAGACAGGAGGGTGTCACCACGTGATCGATCGATCGGGGGCACCGGCGCTCCCCGGTTCCCGTGCCGGCTGACCGCCTCTTCGGCCCGAGTTCGACCACGCCCGCCATGCAGGAGGCGGTGTCGGATGTGGCCTGGGTCCAGGCCATGCTCGACGTGGAGGCGGCGCTGGCCCGGGCCGAGGCCCGCTGCGGCCTGATCCCGGCCGAGGCGGCGGAGGCGATCGCGGGCTGCTGTCGGGCCGATCGTTTCGACGTCGCCGCCCTCGGCCGGGGGGCGGCACCGTCCGGCACCCCCGTCGTCCCCCTGGTCAGGGCCCTGACCGCGGCCGTCCCCCGGGAGGCGGCCGGTTACGTCCACTGGGGGGCGACCAGCCAAGACGTGATCGACACGGCCATGATGCTGATCGCCCGTCGCGGCCTCGACCTGCTGCTGGACGACCTGGAGAGGGTGGCCACGGCCTGCGCCGCCCTCGCCGAGCGCCACCGGGCGACCCTGATATCGGCCCGAACCCTGCTCCAGCAGGCCCTGCCCACCACCTTCGGGCTCAAGGCGGCGGGCTGGTTGGTGGCGACACTGGAGGCCCGGGACCGGCTGGCCGAGGTCCGGCACCGGCGCCTGGCCGTCCAGCTCGGGGGAGCGGCCGGGACCCTGGCCGCCCTGGAGGGCCGCGGCCTGGAGGTGAGCCGGGAGCTGGCGGGGGAGCTGGACCTCCCCGAGCCGGCGCTGCCCTGGCACACGGCCCGGGCCCGGGTGGCCGAGCTGGGCGCAGCCCTCGGCGTGGCCGCCGGCACCATGGCCAAGATCGCCCGCGACGTGGCCCTGATGATGCAGACCGAGGTGGGCGAGGCCTTCGAGCCCGCCGCCCCGGGTCGGGGCGGCTCCTCGACCCTGCCCCACAAGCGCAACCCGGTGGCCGCGGTCGAGGTCGACGCCTGCTTTCGGGGGGTGCAGGCCCAGGCCGGGCTCCTCCTCGCCGCCATGGTCCAGGAGCACGAACGCGCCGCCGGCGCCTGGCAGGCGGAGTGGGCGGCGGTGACCGAGGCTTTCCGGCTGACCGCCGGGGCGGTGGGACAGGTCCGGGAGGTGCTGGAGGGCCTGGAGGTCGACGCGCGGCGGATGCGGAGCAACCTCGACCTCACCCGGGGCCTCTTGCTCGCCGAGCACGCCATGATGGCGCTCGCGCCCGGCGCCGGCCGGGATCGGGCCCACGAGCTGGTGCAGACGGCCTCGAAGCGGGCCGTGGCCGGCGGCCGCACCCTGGCCGAGGAGCTGGAGGCGGACCCCGAGGTGCGCGCCCATCTCGGTCCGGAGGAGATCCGGGCGGTCCTCGACCCGGCGACCTATCTGGGTTCCGCCGACGCCCTCGTCGACCGGGCCCTGTCCGAGTACCGGAGACGGAGGAGCCACGAGACATGACCGACGACGCCTATCAGCGGGGCATGGCAGTGCGCCGGCAGGTGCTGGGCGACGAGCACGTGGACCGCGCCGAGGCGGGCCGGACGTCGCTCACCTCCGACTTCCAGGACCTGGTCACGCGCTACGCCTGGGGCGAGATCTGGACCCGGCCGGGGCTCGATCGACGAGTGCGTAGCTGCATCACGGTGGCCCTGATGGTGGCCCTGAACCGACCCGAAGAGCTGGCCATGCACCTGAGGGCGGCCCGCCGCAACGGGGTCACCCTGGAGGAGCTGCGGGAGGTGCTGCTCCACACCGCCGTCTACTGCGGCATGCCGGCCGCCAACCACGCCTTCCGGATCGCCCAGGAGGTGCTGGAGGACCGAACCGACCGGCGGTGAGCGTCGCTCCCCGCCATCTCGACGACCGCTCCGACCGACCCCTGGGTCAGCCGTAGCCGCATTCGGTCACGACGTGCCGCAGCCGTGCCTTCGGGTCATCGCGCAGCACCGGGCCGTGGCTGAAGGCCACCACCCGGTAGTCCTCCTCCAGGAGCTTCTCGGCCGATCGCAGAGCCATGGCGGGATCGGCGCAGAAGGCCCGGCGAACCCCCACCCGCAGCCGCCGCGGCATGGCCCCGAAGGCGTCCCCGGTCAGCAGCAGCCCGTGCTCGTCGGAGAGCAGCGAGGTGTGGCCCAGCGAGTGCCCGGGGGTGGCCACCACCCGGAAGCCGGCGATCCTCTCCCCCTCGCCCACGCTCCGGCTCACCGGCACCACCGGCAGGCTGTTCCAGTGTTGCAGGAGACGGAGGAGGCGGCTGCTGGACCGATCCATGGCCCGGTCCCCGGCGATGATCTCGGCCTCGTGCTCGGGCGCCACCACCTCGGCGTCCGGGGCCCAGCGGCACATCTCGGGCAGCCCGCCGACGTGGTCCTGGTGGTGGTGG
>JAJPKS010000055.1 GCA_021323605.1 Bacillota bacterium
CCGGCCGACGGTGCGCCCTCAGCCGGCGGCGGGGAGGTAGCCGAGCGGATCCACCGGCTCCCCGTTCAGGCGTACCTCGAAGTGGAGGTGGGGGCCGGTCGAGGCCCCGGTGGAGCCCGAGAGCCCGATCACCTGGCCCTGATCCACCCGCTCGCCCACCGCCACCAGGGCCTGGCTCAGGTGTCCGTAGAGCGTGACCAGGCCCCCGCCGTGGGCGATCACCACGTAGGTGCCGTAGCCGGTGGTCCCGTCCCCCACCAGCACCACCTCGCCGGCGGCGGCCGCCGCCACCGGGGTCCCCACCGGCACCGCCAGGTCGATCCCGGTGTGGAAGTGCGGGTAGCCGAACATGGACGGCTCCAGCGCCAGCGAGGTGGGGCCGAACCCCTGGGTGAGGGTGAAGCCCCGCACCGGCCACACGAACGCCGTCACCGCCCCGGCCGGTCCCGGGGACGCTGCCGGCCCCGGGACCGGCAGCGAGGAGACCTCGCCCGGGTTCAGCTGCGCCCAGAGCTGCTCCTCCTCCCACACCTCTTGCTCGGCGAGCGCGCTCAGCTGGCCCAGGAGCTGGTCCTCGGCCGCCGCCACCTGTTCGGCCAGGGACGACCCGGACCCGGCCAGCGCGGCCTGACCGCGCTCGACGGCGCCCTGCAGCTGGTCCAGGGTGGCCTGCATGCGCGCCTGTAGCTGCTGGAGCTGGCCGCTCCAGGCCCCGAGCTGGGCCTGGAGCTGGCGGGCCCGGGCCTCCTCCGCGGCACGCTGGGCCTCCTCGTCCTGGAGCCGGCGGAGGTCGTCCTGGAGCTGCGCCTCCAGGGCGTGGGCGCGCAGCCCGACCTCGGTCAGGTCACCGATCTCGCCCACGAGGTCGGAGGGGCTTCCGGCCTCGAGCAGCTGGAGGAGGAGTGAGTCCGGCTGCTCATAGAGCAGCCGGGCCAGCAGGACCAGCTGGGCGCGCTCGGCCGCCACCCGCTGACGGGTGGTGGCGATCCGAGCCTCCAGCTCCCCTCTCGCCTGCTCCGCGGCCTGGAGCTGACGCTGGGCCTCGACCAGCTGCCCCTGGAGCTGCCGCTGCGCGGCCACGTCCTGGTCCAGGGCCCCGGCCAGGCGCTGCTGGGCGGAAAGGGCGGAGGCCACGGCGTCGCCGAGCTGGGCGCGGGCGCGGTCGACGACCTGGGGCGGGACGGTGGAGAGGGAGGAGGTAGGCTGGGCCGGGAGCGCCCCCGGCGCCGGCGCAGTGCCGGTGGGGCTCGGGCTCGGCGTCGGCGAGGGGCCGAGGGACGGGGATGGAGACGGGGAGGGAAGGGGAGAGAGGGAGGGCGAGGGTGAAGGTGCGGGCGAGGCCGGGAGCGCGGACGATGGGCTGGGCGAGGGGGCGGGCGAGGAGGTGGCGAGGGCCGGAGCCGGCGCCAGCAGGGTCAGGAGCAGGGCCAGGGCCGGGGCCGACCGCCTCACGGACGCAGCCTCCGCGAGGCGAAGAGCGCGGCCACGGCGCCGGTGGCCGCGCCGGCCGCGACCAGGCCGGCCGCGACCTCGCCCACCGAGCGGACGCCCACCCCGGGCAGGATCTGGGCGAAGACCTGGCGCTCCCCGGCGAACGCGGCCGCGCACAGCCCGCCGACGCCGAGGGCGGCCAGCAGCCCGGCCGCGATCCCGGTCAGGGCTCCCTCGCAGCCCAGCCGGGCCCGGATCAGCCAGGGGGAGGCTCCGACCAGCTGCATGGTCAGCAGCTCGTCCCGCCGGGCCAGGATCGCGGTCCGGATGGCGTTGGCGCTGACGGCGTAGGTGATGAAGGCCAGCAGCAGGACGAAGGCGCCGGCGACCGCCCCCGCCACCAGGGCCAGCCGGCGCAGCCGCTGGTAGACCCCCTGGTCGTAGGAGGTCGGGTGCTGGCGGTCGACGCCGGGCTGCGCGGCCGCCGTCCGGGCCACGGCGGCCAGGTTGGCGGGCGAGTCCACCTGCACGTCCAGGCTGGCCGGGAAGGGGTTGACGCCGGCGGCCGTGGCCAGCTCGGCCAGCCCCGGCCGCTGCCGGGCCCGGGCCAGGGCCTGCTGGGGATCGACGTAGCGCACGGAGCGGACGTGGGGCTGGCGACCCAGCACCCGCTCCAGCGCGCGCACCTGCCCGGCGTTCGCCTCCTGTCCCAGGTAGACGTGCAGGACCGCCACCTGGGACGCCTCCTCGACCAGCAGCCGGCCGACGGCGATCCCGGACACGGAGAGGAGCCCACAGAGCCAGAGCAGGAGCGCGATCGAGCCCACCGCCGGGGCGAGCAGGCGGAGGTGCCGCAGCCAGGAGGTCGCCGCCCCCAGCAGCACCAGGCGGGCCAGGTTCAGGGCCAGCCACCAGGGCCGGCGGCGCCACCGGCGGGCCACCGGGACCTCGACCGGAGCGAGGGCCGGGGCTCGGGCCGGCGGCGGCCGCAGGGCGCGGATCGGTCCCGGCAGCTTCACCGCCTCAGCCGGCCTCCTCCACCGCGGGCAGGTCCGCCACCACCCGCCCCTCTCGCAGCTGGACCGTGCGCGCCCCTCGACTCCGGGCCAGCTCCTGGTCATGGGTGGCGACCACGACCGTGGTCCCCGCCCGCCAGCGCCGCTCCAGCAACTCCAGCACGCGCTCGGCGTTGCCGCGATCGAGATTGGCGGTGGGCTCGTCGGCCAGGAGCAGCACCGGCTCCAGGGCCAGGGCCCGCGCGATGGCCAGGCGCCGCTGCTGGCCGCCGGAGAGCTGGCCCGGGTAGGCGTTCGCCCGCCCGGCCAGGCCGACCTCGCGCAGCCGGGCCCGGGCGCGGGCGGCCACCTCGCCCGGCGGGAGCCAGAGATTGGTCGCCTGGAGGGCGAAGGCGACGTTGCCCTGGGCGGTCATGTCCGGGAGAAGGCGGTGGTCCTGGAAGATCACACCCACCCGGCGCCGCAACCGGGGTAGGAACCAGCGCCAGCGCCGGGCCAGCTGGAACCCGTCGACCCGGATCGAGCCCCGGCTGGGCACGAGGTCGCCGTGGATGAGCCGGAGCAGGGTGGTCTTGCCCGCCTCGCTGGGGCCGACCACGAACACCAGCTCGCCGCGCCGGATGGTCAGGCTCACCTCCTGGAGCGCCACCACCCGTCCGAAGCGCCGGCTGACCCCCTCGATCTCCACCAGGGCGCCCGCCACCCGGCTGCCGTCGCGGGCCGGGGGGGCGGGCGAGATCTCGACTGCGCCCGTGACACCGGTCATCCGCTCCACCCACTCCCGGGACACCGCGCGCCCCTGCAACGCCGGCCACCGCCCATCCCTCCCTCACCTTAGGCGAGCAAGCACCGGAAATCGCCAAAAAACTGCGAGGTGTGGGCGGGTCCGGGTGGCGGGCTCGGGTCAGCCGCCGGGGTCCGGGCCCTCCGCCCGGTCGGTCGAGGGGCGCGCCGGCACCGGCTGGCGCTCCCCGCCGGGCCCCCGGTCTCCGGGCCGTGGTGGCCCCGAGCCCCCCTCCCCGCCCGGCCCGGGAGGCTCGCCCGGCGGCCGGCGACGCTGCCAGCGCAGCTTGGGGGGAAAGGTCCGGCGGTACTCGCGCGCCCGCTCGGCGGCGATCTCGAAGTTCTCGCAGAACTTCTCGTTGCCCTCCAGGGCGCGGACGTTGAGCACGTCCTCGCGCAGCTCGTCCCAGTACATGTCGAAGGCGAAGGCGTCGAAGAGCAGCTCCTCGGCGAGGTGACGATGGAGGGCGAGCACGCTCACCTCCTCGAAGAGGTGGGCGAGGTGGAGGTGGTCGTCGCCCTGCAGCTCCTTCTTGAGCAGGCGGGCGAAGGCGGAGGCGAGCGGTTCCGCGTGCAGGACCTTCATGATGGCGACGAAGGTCGGCACCTGCTCCGGCGTGGACCGGCCGAAGTCGACGTGCGGCCGCCGCTCCTCAGGTCGTCGAAACGTGTTCACGAGCCATCTCCGGTCTGGCCTGGATGCCGATCTGGCCTCATTCTGACAGGAGCCGGGGCTCAGAGCAGTCGGCGCAGGTCGAGGGCCAGCTGCAGCCGCTGGCGGCGCTGGGGATCGGAGAGGTCCCCGCCCAGCAGCTCGCGCAGCTTGTCCATGCGGTAGAGCACGGTGTGGCGGTGCAGTCGCAGCGCCGCCGCCGCGTCCTTGACCGTCCCCCGGGTGAGCACCGCCTCCAGCGTCTCCAGCAGCGCGCCGCGGCCGTCGGCGCGCATCAACGGCCCCAGCACGTGGTCCACGTAGCGTTCCACCACCATCGGGTTCTGGGCCAGGAGCAGGTAGGGCGCGATCTCGTCGTGGTGGTGGAGCAGGGCCTCGGGCCGGAGCTTGCGGCCCACCTCGACCGCCTGCTGCGCCTCCAGGTAGGAGCGCGAGATCCCGCGTAGGCCGGGGTGCTCCCCGCCCAGGCCCCCGCGCACCCGGGCCCGTTGCCGCCGCCTGAGGTCGGTGAGCAGCCCCAGCACCTCCTCCTCGGGCGCGGGGCGGTCCGCCGGCCAGAGCACGACCACGGTGTGGGGGTCGGTGGCGTCGGCCAGCGCCCGGGGCGGCAGCTCCAGGCCGGCGAGGATGCCCTCGACCGGGTCGTCGCTCTTGATGACCAGGGCCAGGTAGGTCGGAGCCAGCTGGACGTTGACGGCCAGGGCCTGCTTCTGGATCGCCAGCTCGGTGTCGAAGGTGTCGCTGATCAGCGAGTGGAGGAGACGGGTGCGCGCCCGCACGCCGCGCAGCAGGTGCTGCTCGCGAGCGTGGACGTAGGTGCGGGTGACCTGGGCCGCCACCTGGTCCAGGGCGCCGAAGACGTAGTTGGCGGTGACCACCAGGGCCTCCGGATTGGCGTCGGGATGGTCCCGCCAGGCGCGCAGGATGGCGTTCCAGGCCACCCGGGCCGCGATCCGGTAGGCGGCCAGCACCGGCTCGACCGAGTGGGAGCTGCGCGCCTGGAGGATGCCCAGCTGCGCCACCTCGCGCAGCTCGCGGTGGGTGGCGGGACGGCCCTCGCGGGCGGTGGCGAGGAAGAGGTCGATCCCGGCCTCGCAGGCCCGCTCGATCGCCTCCCGGCGCGGGGGGGCGCCGGTGGAGTCGTCCCAGCGCACCAGCGTGACCACCGCCCGGGCCATGTGCCGGGCCAGGCCGGGCCGCCGCCGGGCCAGCTC
Source organism: Bacillota bacterium (assembly GCA_021323605.1). GTDB lineage: Bacteria > Chloroflexota > Dormibacteria > Dormibacterales > Dormibacteraceae > CADDZO01. The sequence continues at coordinate 5,118 of JAJPKS010000055.1, forward strand.
CTCGAGCAGAGGCGCGGGCAGCCTGGGGGTCGAGCGGGTCGCCATCGCCCCCATGGTCGCACGCCCCGGAACCGCCGGGGGGCGGGCGGCCGCCGACGATGCGTCCGTCCGGGCCGTGCCGCCGGCGAGGGGCGCGGGGCCGGCCGGCACCGGCCGGCCCCCAGTGCCCTCAGCCGAGCTGGTACCGGAGGGTGAAGGGAGTGTCCTCGACGCCACGGCGGGCGGTGAACGATCCCCGGCCGGTGAGGCCGGCCAGCTCTCCCGTCCCGGAGCCGTCCACCACCTCCAGGGTGGCGTCCACCGTGTGCCCCTCGAAGGTCCCGGCGTGCCGCAGCACGAACGTCCCCTCCCGGCTCCCCAGGCGCCCGGTGACCTGTTCGAGCCCGAAGAACGTTCCCCGCCCGCGGTCGAGGTAGACCATCAGGTACTCGAGGACACCGGTGCCCTCCACGCCGCCGTGGAAGGCGTTGACCACCCTGGCGCGGGTGAGCCGGGGCCCTCCCTCCACCGAGCTGAAGGCGGCCTCTTCCCAGCCGCTGGTCCTGAACGTCCCGGTCGTCTCCTGCATGGCTCCTCCTTCGATCCGTGCTTCGGTCCGTGGTGGGTGGCTCGCGAGACGCCGCCGCCCGATCGCTGCGCCTGCTGTCGCTGCTCCAGGCCCGTGCCTGGCCCGGCCCGGAGCTGGCGTTCCGGCTCGAGGTCACCACCCGCACCCTGCGGCGGGACGTCGACCGCCTGCGTCGCCTGGGCTACCCGGTCGAGGCCATCTCGGGCCCGGCCGGCGGCTACCGGCTGGGCAGGGGCGGCAAGCTCCCGCCCCTGCTCCTGGACGACGGCGAGGCCCTGGCCGCAACCCTGGGTCTCCTCATCGTGGCCGGCGAGGGCGTGGCCGGGCTGGAGGACGTCGCTCTCGCCGCCCTCGCCAGGCTCGACCAGGTCCTGCCCGCCCACCTGGCCGCCAGGGCGGAGGAGCTACGCCGCAGCACGGAGGTGCTCCAGCGGCGCCCGCCCGACCGCGTCGACCCAGCGGCCCTGGTCACGCTGGCGCGGGGCTGTCGGCGCTCGGAACGACTCCGCTTCGACTACCGCGACCGTTCCGGGCGCGCCTCGGAGCGCCTAGTCGAGCCGTACCGGCTGGTGCGGGCGGGGGACCGCTGGTACCTGGTGGCCCGCGACCTCGGGCGGGCGGCCTGGCGCAGCTTTCGGGTGGACCGGCTCTCCCGGCCGGTCCTCGTCGGCCGCCGGTTCCAGCCGGTGGATCCACCGGACGCCGTGCGCCTGGTGGCCGCCGGTATGGCTGTGGCCCCCTATGCGGTGAGGGCCCGCCTCCGCCTCCCGGTGGGGCTGGAGGAGGCGATCCGGATCGTGCCCCGCACCGTCGGCCTCGCCACCCCCGAGGGCGCCGGGTCGACCGTGGTGGAGCTGGGGGCCGGCAGCGTGGCCGGTCTGGTCTCCTACCTGGCCTCGCTCCCAGTCCCCGGCGAGGTCCTCGACCCACCGGAGGTGCGGGAGGCGCTCGGTCGGCACGCGGCCCGCCTCGCGGCCGCGAACGGCCCGATCCCGCCCACGTCCGGCACCGCCCCGGGCCCGGCCGAACCGTCACGTCCGCGGGCGGCGGCCCACGACCGGCCACGACCGCCAGCGCGCGTCGGCCCGGAGGGCGTCGGACCCCCGCCGGTACCGCCCACCGGGGCGACATCCAGCCCACCGCACCGGGGCGGCCGCTCCGCGGCCCGCGCCGCCAGGTCCGCGGGACCGGCGTGATCACCCCGCCTGACGGCGGGGACGCCGGTGGGAAGGAGCACCGCCCGCGGCCGCCATCCGGGTCAGCGGTCCCCGCTCAGCTCGCCGCCGACCGCGGGTACTCGTCGTGGTACCGCACCCAGGCCGTCGGCTCCGGCAGCCCGTCCTCGTTGCGGCCCCTGGGCACCAGGTCGAGGTACTGGTAGGCGTTGTTGAGGGCGTCCAGCCCCCGCGCGTAGGTGGAGTAGGTGTGGTAGACGCGACCGTCGTCGCCCCTGGCGAACACGCTCACGCCGGGCGCGTCGGGCAGCGGGAACCCCTGCCGGGCGTAGTTGTACTCGGCCGTGCCCGCCTCCAGCTGCTCCCCGGTGAAGAACACGCCGTAGTCGGCGTTGAAGTCGTTGCCGGCCGAGGACACCATGGGGAACGGCCACCCCATGCGCGCCCTGTGCGCCTGGAGCAGGTCGAGCGGGGCCCGGGAGACGACCACCAGGGTGACGTCGCGGTCGTTGAGATGGGGGACGATGCCGGAGAACGAGTCCGCCCAGAAGGAGCAGACCGGGCAGGGCGAGCCCCCGCGCCCCTTCGCCATCATGTGGTAGACGACCAGCTGGCTTCGCCCCTCGAACAGGTCGGCAAGGGTCCTGGGGCCGTCCACGGTGTCGAAGACGTACTCCTTCTCCACCGGCTCCCACGGCAGCTCGCGCCGGAGCCGGCTGAGCCGGTCGCGCTCGCGGGTCAGCGCCTTCTCCTGGACCAGCAGCTCCTTGCGCCTGGCCACCCACTCCTCTCGTGAGACCGCTGCGTGTGGGGTCATCTGGAACCTCCTCGTCTGGCTTCGGGCGCGCTCCTGGGAGCGCGCCCGAGAAGGAGACGAACGGGCCGGACCCGGATGGACAGCCGTCGCTACCCGATCTCGGCCAGCCGCCGGGTCAGGAAGCGGCGCTCGGCGTCGGTGGGCGCCAGCCGCAGCGCCTCCCGGTAAGCTGCCGCGGCTTCGTCGAGACGACCCAGGCGGCGAAGCAGATCGGCACGGGTGGCGGGCAGCAGGTGGTAGTCGCGAAGCTGGGCGTCGGCCTCCAGCGCCTCGACCAGACGCAGGCCCGCCGCGGGGTCGTCGGCCATGCCCACCGCCACCGCCCGGTTGAGCAGGACCACCGGGGTGGGGACCATCTCCGCCAGCCGCCCGTAGAGGGCGGCGATCCGGGGCCAGTCGGTGGCCGCGGCGGTGGGTGCGGCGGCGTGGCAGGCGGCGATCGCGGCCTGCACCTGATAGGGGCCAGGATGGTCGAGACGCAGCGCGGCCTCGAGCAGCGCGCGGCCCTCGGCGATGGCGACGGCGTCCCATCGGCTGCGGTCCTGGTCCTCCAGCGTGACCAGCTCGCCAGCCCGGTCCACGCGGGCGGGGCGACGGGCGTCGTGCAGCAGCATCAGGCTGAGCAGGCCCAGCACCTCGGGCTCCCGGGGCATCAGCTCGACCAGCAACCGACCCAGGCGGATGGCCTCCGCACACAGGCCCTGCCGAATCAGGTCGGCGCCGGCGCTGGCGCTGTAGCCCTCGCTGAACAGGGCGTAGACCACGGCCAGCACCGCCGCCCGGCGCTCGGGCAGCCGGTGGGGGGGGGCACCCGGTAGGGGATGCCGGCGTCGCGGATCTTGGCCTTGGCCCGGACCAGGCGTTTGGCCATGGTCTCGACCGGGACCAGGAAGGCACGGGCGATCTCGGCCGTGGTCAGCCCGGCCACCGTGCGCAGCGTGAGCGCCACCTGGGCCTCGACCGGCAGCGCCGGGTGGCAGCAGGTGAAGATCAGCCGCAGCCGGTCGTCGTCGATCTCCTCGCCGCTCCCACCGGTCGCGTCGTCGGGCGCGGTCATCGCCAGCTCCGAGAGTTTGGCCGCCCCCAGCGCGGCCCGGCGCAGCTGGTCGAGGGCCCGGTTGCGGGCGGTGGTCCGCAGCCAGGCCCCGGGGTTCCTCGGGATGCCATCGCGCCCCCAGCGCTCCAGCGCCCGGGCAAAGGCGTCCTGGGCGCACTCCTCGGCCAGGTCCCAGTCCCCGGTGATGCGGATCAGGTACGCCACCACGCGCGCCCAGTCGGAGCGGAACGCCCGCTCGACCGCCGCGCGGGCCTCTCCTACAGCGGCCAGACCGGTCTCACCTCGATCGCGCCCAGGCGGGCGACCGGGATCTGGGCCGCCAGCTCGACGGCCTCGTCGAGGTCCTCGCACTCGACCACGAGCACGCCGGCCACCTGCTCCTTGGTCTCGGCAAAGGGGCCGTCCGCGATCACCAGCCCACCGTCCCGGACCTTGACCGTGGTGGCGGTGCTGGAGGGACGGAGCCGGGTGTTGACCTTGAGCCGCGGGCCCAGCCGCTCGAGCAGGGCCGCGAACGCCTCCTGCTCGGGCGCCGCCAGCGGGGCCTGGGACTCGTCGCGGCAGATCAGCAGCGCGTACTCCATGCACGCCTCCTTCACCAAGCGTTCCCTCCCGAAGACGAACGGGGAGCCCGGAAAAGGACAGGCCCGCGCGGGCCGGGCCCCGGTCAGTCGAGGAGGTCCCGCTCCAACCTCCGGTACTCCCCGGCCCGCCGCTCGATCTCGTCCCGATCGAGCAGGCCGCGCTCCACCAGCAGCCGCTCGAAGGCGACCAGCCAGCGCTGGTAGTAGTCCTCCGTGTCCTGCTGCGCGATCTCCTCGATCAGGTGGCCCTGGAACTCCGGCCACTCGAAGAGGCCGGCCTCGTGCATGGCCACCGTGGCCCCGAAGATGCGGCTCTGCCAGGGGGCCTCGAAGATCAGCTCGCCGTTCCGGCGGGGCAGGGCGGCCGCCCCCTCCATCCGCGCCGCCGGGGTCTGGCTGCGGCCGCTCACGTCCGCGCCGGCACCTCCACCCTGGCCACCCCGACCATGGCGTCGCGGGTGACCAACGCCGCCAGTTCCTCCTCGCTCAGGTGCTCCGTCCCCGGCGGGCGTTCGGGCAGCACCATGTAGCGGGTCTCGGCACTCGAGTCCCAGACCTCGACCCGCGTGCCCTCGTCCAGGTGGAGGCCGAACTCGGCCAGGACTTCGCGCGGGTTGATCACCATCCGCGAGCGGTAGGCGGCCGACTTGTACCAGGCGGGGGGCAGGCCCAGCACCGCCCAGGGATAGCAGGAGCAAAGGGTGCAGACGATCACGTTGTGGACCCCGGGCCGGTTCTCGACCACGACCAGGTGCTCGCCCCTGAGACCGGAGATGCCCAGCTCGCGGATGGCCGCGGTGCCGTCCGCCAGCAGCCGGCGCTTGAACTCGGGGTCGACCCAGGCCCGGGCCACCACCCGTGCCCCGTTGAGGGGGCCGATGTCGGACTCGTAGGCCTCGACGATGCGGTCGATGGCGTCGGCGGTGACCAGGTTCTTTTCGATCAGGAGCGACTCCAGCGCCCGGGCGCGGGCCTCGACCGCGCTCGGCGGTTCCGGGTGGTGGTCGTGTCCGTGGTGCTCAGCCACGCGGTTCCTCCTCGGGCTCGAGGTAGCTCTCCCAGAGATCGACGCGAACCCCGTCGCCGGCGCGTCCCTGGTCGCCCCACAGGTCGACCGCCTCGAACCGCACGGTGTAGAGCGGCTGGGGCAGGTCGCGCCCCCGGGCGCTGGCGTCGGGCAAGTCGAAGCAGCCGTGGCAGCGGTCGACGACCCCGACCTTGCCCCGGACGTAGCGCGGCATCCGGATGTGGCCCGGCGGGTGGAGGTTGCGGGCCCGCACCCGGTCGCCGGGGTGGAACCGGGGCGCCGGCCCCTCCCGGCCCGCCGGCACGCCCTCCCGGATGATCCCCAGCATGCGCTCGGCGAGACAACCTCCGTCCCCACTCGCCCACGGCGTCCCGGCCCCGCGCGCCCCGGCTTCCCGCGCCCGGGCCTCCAGCTCCTCCCGGGTGACCACACCCTTCTCCACCACCAGCGCCTCCATCGAGGTCAGCCAGAGGTCGAAGTACGACCTGCGCAGGAACTCGGGGGGCGGGATCCGCTCCCGGCGGTCCCGGAACTCGTTCAGGTTGTAGACCCCCTGGGCGGGCAGGATGAGACTGATGGCGAAGACGCGCCCCTCCCAGTCGGCGTGGAAGGGGTGTCCGTCGTCGTGGGGATCGACCGGGCCGAAGGTCTGCATGCCGCCCACGTCGTGGATGCCGTTCATCCGCTCCCCAGTATCCCACCCTCCCGGCCGGCGGCGCCGGCGGGCGCGGACCGGCGCCCGGCACGGCCGGCTCAGAGCCAGCCCTTCTCGCGGGCGATGCGCACCGCCTCCATCCGGTTGCGGGCCTCGAGCTTCTGGATGGCGGCCGAGAGGTGGTTGCGGACCGTCCCCTCGGAC
>JAJPKS010000404.1 GCA_021323605.1 Bacillota bacterium
GAGGAAGAACCTGACGAAGCGCCGGAGGCACCTCCGGCCGCGGTCATCCCCTCGGTGCCTCCTGAGGGGCAGGAACACGAGTACCGGACCGAGATCATGACGGCCGACCAGGTGCTCGACGGGACCACGTTGCCGGAGCAGCTCACCCGGGCCGCGGCCGAAGGCTGGGAGCTGGTGGACGTCATCGCCGCCGGCGAACGACACGCGGTGCTGCTCCGACGGGCCAGGCGGGCCAACCGGACCCACCATCCGGTGGGGTTCACACCTCCGGCGCGCTGATGGGGTAGCCATGCGGCGACGCCGGCGAGTCCTGGTGGTCGAGGACGATGCGGCGGTCAGAGCCCTGGTGGGGGAGGTATGCCGCCACAACGGCTACGAGGTAATCGAGGCTGCACGGGGTCAGCAGGCGTTGCAGGTCGTCGAGGCCAGCGAGCCCGACATCCTCCTCCTGGACTGGGTGCTTCCCGACCTCAGCGGCATCGAGGTCTGCCGGGAGCTCCGTCGCCGCGGGGTGAGCTGCCCGATCCTGATGCTGACCGGCCGGACGGCGAACGTGGACATGATCGTGGGGCTCGAGGTTGGAGCCGACGACTACATCACCAAGCCCTTCGACGCCCGGGTGCTCATGGCCCGGCTGGGGGCGCACCTCCGCCGCATGGAGATGACGGCGGGGGGGAGCGCCAGACGTCGCTTCGTCAGCGTCGGTGACGTGACCATCGACACCGAGGGGCGCCGGGTCCGGGTCGGCGACCGTGAGATCAGGCTGACCATGACCGAGTTCAACCTGCTCGCCCTGCTGGCGGCCAACCCGGGACGGGTGCTGACCCGCGGCCAACTCCTGGAGAAGGTCTGGGGGTACATGGCCGACGTGGACCATCACTCGGTCGATCCCCACGTGCAGCGGCTGCGCCGCAAGCTGGAGTCCTCGGGCGACGCCGGGATCGCGCTGGAGGCGGTCCCGGGGCTCGGATACCGGCTCTCGCCCCGGGGCTGAGCCCCGTCGTGGGCGAGGCGGTCTCGAGTCGGCCGTGCGACAATGCCGCCATCTGAGCATGGACGATCGGACCCCGCCGCCCGGCGGCGGAGCCCGAGATCATGCCGGTGGCCCTGCGACCGTGCCGCTCCGGACCGGCGTCAGCACGACCTGGACGGCGCTGGCCGTTGCAGCGGCTCCGGCGAGCCGCTGAGGATTGAAACTTGGTCTTCTCGGGCACCCTGCCCCTGGGGGTGGCGATCCCGTGCGGCGCGGTGGCGGGGGTGATCATCACCTTCACCGTCGGGGCCGCCCGCATCCTCCAACTGCGGCTGGCGGTGCGGGCGTCGAGCCGCCGGGCCGAGTCGCCGAAGGGCTCACCGCTTGACCCCTCGGCGGGGTGATGGGCCGGGCCGGCTCCTGCCCGCCGAGGCTCCTCACCGGCGCTGCGTTGGCGCGCACGTGACCCTTCCGGCCTGGCAACATTGGTAACCCGTGGCAACGCGACGCGCTCGACGGCCTCCCGCCAAGGCCGAGACCGGGTCGACCTGGCCGATGCCTCCCCTGCCGGCGCTGGCCATCAGCGCGATCGTGATCGCGGTCGCGCTGGCGGCGGGCGCGGCCACGAGCTGGCTTCTGGCTCCGCACCCGAGCGGCGCCTTCGCCCGGTGCGCAACCGCCGAGCAGCTGGCGCCGCGGCACTACGCGGCCCCGCCGCCAATGTGCATCGACCCCGCGGCCTCCTATCAGGCGACGATCCGGACGACCAAGGGGTCGTTCACCGTCGACCTCCTGGCCCGCTCCGCCCCGCGGACGGTCAACAACTTCATCGTGCTCGCCGAGCACGGGTACTTCGATCAGCTCCACTTCTTCGACAACCGCAGCTGGGTGATCCAGACCGGCGATCCCCTCGGCAACGGGCATGGCGGGCCCGGATACGACCTGCCCCCCGAGCCGGGCGCGAGCGGGGGCTGGGCTCCAGGATCGCTGGGCATGGCCAGGTTCCCGGATGGCCGGATCAGCGGGTCGCAGTTCTTCATCCTGAAACAGGCATGGCCGGGTGGGAACCCCACCGTCGACTACAACCGCTTCGGGAGCGTCACCAGGGGCCTGGACGTGGTCGGCCAGCTGACCTCCTCGGATACGATCGTGAGCGTCCAGGTGAAACGAACGTGAGGTGATCCGGCCGGCGTATCCCCGTCCGTATAATCACGTGGAGGTTTCCTGAAGCGATGCCATTTGGCTTTCATCCGCTGTGGCTCGTCGTCCTCCTCGTCATCGTGCTGATCATCTTCGGTCCCGGTAAGCTCCCGGAGCTGGGAGGTGCCCTGGGACGGGGGATCAGGGAGTTCCGCAAGACCTCCAACGAGCTGAGCGAGGAGATGCGGAACGCGATCGACGAGAGCCGGGGGCCGGCGGCCGATCCCGGCACGACTACCTCCGCGGCCTCGACGACCACGGCCGAGCCGGCGCAAGCGGCGAGGACCGAGCCCGAGCCCAAGAGCTAGACGCCCAGGATCATGGCCCTGCTCGGCCGGGGCTCGCGTCAGTCCCGCCGCCGGGACCCCGAGGCGCAGATGACCGTCGTCGAGCACCTCGAGGACCTACGGCGCGCACTCATCATCTCGATCGTCGCCTGGGTGGTGGGCACCATCGTCGCCTACGTCTTCTGGCACGACGAGTTCCAGTTCCTGCTCCACCGGGCAGGACTCCAGCAGGCCATTTTCCTGAACGTGACCGGCGGGTTCATGTTCGGCCTGCGCCTGGCCTTCTACGTCGGCATCCTGGTGGCCGCCCCGGTCATCCTCTGGCAGATGTGGTGGTTCGTGAGCCCCGGGCTCCTGCAGCACGAGAAGCGGATCTTCTTTCCGCTCGTGTTCTTCAGCTACCTCTTCTTCTTGGGCGGGGTCGCCGCCGCCCTGTTCGCCCTTCCCATCTTCATCAAGATCCTCACCTTCCCCGGCTTCTTCGCCCCCATCGAGCTCAAGTACCTGCCCGACATCAGCCAGCTCTTCAGCTTCATCCTGCTCATCTGCCTGGGGTTCGGGCTCGTCTTCGAGCTACCGGTGGTGCTCTACGCCCTCGGACGCCTGGGGATCATCAACTCGAGCTGGCTGTACCGCAACCGGCTGTACTGGATCCTGGCCCTCGGCCTGCTGGCCAACCTGATGACGCCGGGAGCCGACCCCATCACCCCCTTGATCATGTTCATCCCCCTCTGGGTCTTCTGGGAGGGAGCGGCGCTGGCCCTGAAGCTGTCGGGGCGCTAGGATCGCGGAATGCCTCGACCCGACGGCCGGGAACGGCCGGACCAGCTTCGCCCCGTCGAGATCCAGCTGGGGACCAACGTGCACGCGGAGGGATCGGTGCTGATCTCCATGGGCCGCACCCGGGTGTGGATCACGGCCAGCGTGGAGGACCGGGTCCCTCCCCACCGCCGCGGCAGCGGTCTGGGCTGGGTGACCGCCGAGTACGCCATGCTCCCCCGCGCCACCCACGACCGGAGTCAGCGAGAGGCCAGCACCGGCCGCATCGGCGGCCGGACCCACGAGATCCAGCGGCTGATCGGGCGCTCGCTGCGGACCGCGGTCGACATGCGCATGCTCGGCGAGCGCACGATCACCCTGGACTGTGACGTCCTACAGGCCGACGGTGGCACCCGAACCGCCTCGATCACGGGCGCGTTCGTGGCCATGTACCAGGCCATCCGGCGCATGCAGGAGGCCCGCCTGGTCACCGGTAACCCCATCCGGCACTACATCGCGGCGGTGAGCGTGGGGGTGGTCGACGGCGAGCCGCGACTGGACCTCGACTACACCGAGGACTTCCTGGCCCACACCGACATGAACGTGGTCATGGCCGAGGACGGCCGCTTCATCGAGCTGCAGGCGACGGCCGAGAAGGAGCCCCTGAGCCGCCAGCAGCTGGACGAGCTGCTGGCGCTCGCCGTCAGGGGCATTCGCGAGCTGATCACGCTGCAGAAGCGGGCCATCGCCTCCCTCGGATGACGGCCGCCCGCGACCTCCCCCCGCGCCTCGCCGTCGCCTCGGCCAACCCGGGGAAGGTGAACGAGTACCGCCGGTTGCTGGCCGGCCTGGCGGTCGAGCTGGAGGCCATCGCGCCGGACGTGGTCGAGGACGGCGTCTCCTACGCGGCCAACGCCGTCCTCAAGGCCGAGGCGGTGGCCAACGCCACCGGCCTGCCGGCGCTGGGCGACGACAGCGGCCTCGAGATCGAGCCGCTCGGGGGTTTCCCCGGCCTCCACTCCGCGCGCCTGGCCCCCACCCAGGCGGAGCGCAACCGGATCGTGCTCGAGCGTCTGGCCGGCCTCCCCCGGCCTTGGCGGGCGCGCTTCGTCTGCGCGCTGGCCGTGGCCGCGCCCGGCCGCCCGACGCGGGTCTTCATCGGCCGCTGCGAGGGGGAGATCGTCGAGCCCCGGCCCGGAGGGGGGTTCGGCTACGATCCGATGTTCCTGGTGCCGGAGGCGGGGAGGACCTTCTCCGAGATGCCACCGGCGGAGAAGGACCGCTGGAGCCATCGGGGGGCGGCGGTGCGGGCGCTGCGGTCCAGTGACGTCCCGGCCGAGCTCGGCCTCCGGGCCATCGGCTGACCCGGGACCTCAAGGGGGGGCAGGGTCGAGGGCGGCGAGCGCAGCCTCCAGGTCGGGACGGTCGGCGGCCTCCCGGAATCGCTGCAGCACCCGCACCTCGCCTCCGGGCAGGAGCAGGAGCAACCCTCCGAGCTGGTAGGGGTCTCCCTGGAGAGACGTCTGCACGTGGCCGGCCAGCGTGCTGCGGAGTCCGGCCAGCAGGCTCCTGGGGCTCAGCGTGCCCGCCACGCTCCGCCGCATCCCCGCCGCCCGGTAGAGGTCCCGACCGGGATCGGTGTACACGGCCACGTCCGGCGCGTACCGGGCCTGGAACGCCCTCGCCTGGGCGGGCGTCCCGTTGCCGACGAAGGCCAGGTCGGCTCCCCGGGAGCGGATCTCGTCGAGCCTGCCGCGTACCCGCACGGCCGTGGCCTTGCAGTGCGTTCAACCGAAGTGGCGCAGGAAGCAGAGGAGAAGCGGCCGGTCGGCGGCGAGGTCGCGCAGCCGCACGGCGCGGCCTTCGACGTCCAGGAGGCCGAGGTCGGCGAGCGCGGTCACACCAGAAGCCTGCCCGCTCGCCCGGTGACGGTAGGCCGGCGCCGGGCCGGGTCGCTCCAGCTCAAGCTCCGGCCCCCGCTCGGGCCGCCCTGGCCACCGCGGCCAGCACCTCCTGGATACGCGCGCCGGCTCCCTCCCGGTCGGGCTGGCCGGCATCGAGCCAGGCGATGATCGCCTCCACCGCCACCGTCGGCGCCAGCTGCGCCGCCCATGCGGCCCAGGAGCCGTCGGGGATGGTGCCGGCCAGGTGGCGGTAGGCCACCTCCACCACCGAGCTGCGGAACCGGTCCATCTCCTCCCGGAACTCGGGTTCCCGGGCGGCGTGGCGGAAGAGGAGCCGGAAACCGGCCGGGTCGGCGGCCGCCGCCGCCACCAGGGCGTCCACGCTGGCCAGCGTGTAGTGATCCTCGCCCACGGCCGCGAGCAGCCGCCGACGGGCCCGGTCGAGCACCGCCCGGTAGAGGTCGGCCTTGGAGGCGAAGTGCCGATAGAGGATGACGCGGCTGATCCCGGCCTCCGCGGCCAGGTCATCGAGGCTGGTGCCGGCGAACCCGGCCCGAGCGAAGGCATCGGTGGCCGCGGCCAGGATCTGCTCGCGACGCTGGGCACGGCGCAGGCGCTGGCCGCCGGAGGGGAGCGTCTGCATGGGTCGGAGCGATCCTATATCGACGTTTGTTTATGATGATATGTACATTTCAGAGTTTACCTCTTGTGCGAGGAGACCACCGCGAGGCGACCATGAGCACCTCCGACGACCTGCCCGCGCTGCCCTTCCCGCGGCCGGACCCGCTGGCCACGCCACCGCGGCTGCGCCAACTCCAGGCCCGGGGCGCCGTGGCCAGGGTGCGC
>JAJPKS010000396.1 GCA_021323605.1 Bacillota bacterium
ACCTGGAAGACGCCCTCGGGGTCGGTGCGGGAGCGGGCGAACTGGTCGCCCTGCCAGATCTCCAGCAGGCCGTCGGGCACCGGCTCGCCGGCGCCGTCGATCAGCTGCCCCTGGATGCGGATCGCGCCCGGGGCACCGGGGTCGACCGCCTGCTGGTCGCCGGTGAAGGGCAGGGCGAAACCGAAGAACGGTCCCACCGTCTGGGATGGAGTCGGTGCCTCGGCCATCGGCTAGATCCCCATCGGTGTGGCGTTGCGCCCGCGGAGCACGATGTCCCACCGATAGCCCAGCGCCCACTCCGGCCGGGTGATGTCGAAGTCGAAGCTGGCCACCAGGCGCTCGCGGCCGCGCGGGTCGGGGATGGACTGGAGGATGGGGTCGTGCGCCATCAGGGGGTCGCCGGGGAAGTACATCTGCGTGACCAGGCGGCTGCCCAGCTCGGGTCCGAAGACCGAGAAGTGGATGTGCGCCGGCCGCCAGGCGTTGGGGTGGTTGCGCCAGGGGTAGGCGCCCGGCTTCACGGTGACGAAGCGGTAGCGGCCCTCGGCGTCGGTCAGGCAGCGGCCGGCGCCGGTGAAGTTGGGGTCGAGGGGGGCGGGGTGGTCGTCGCCGGGATCGACGTAGCGTCCGGCGGCGTTGGCCTGCCAGATCTCGACCAGGGTGTTGGGGACGGGCCGCCCGTCGCTGTCCAGCACCCGGCCGGTGACGATGATGCGCTCGCCGATGGGCTCGCCCGGGTGCTGCCGGGTCAGGTCGTTGTCGTTCGGCCCCACCGGCGTACGTCCAAAGGCCGGCCCGGGTGCATGGTGGAACCACTCCGGGTCGAGCCGGACCAGCGGTCGGCTCGGCGCCCGCAGCACCGTCGCCCGGTAGTCCGGGTGAAGGTACGGCGGATCGAACTCCACCACGTCCGCTGTCGTCATCGTCCTCCTCCAATCCTCATCAAGGGTCATCATAGTTGGCCCCGCTCACGCCGCCGGCGCGCGGGGAGCGATCCCGGCCGTCATCTGGGCACCGGCGGGCGGAACAGGCGCGTGTGCTTCACCGGCAGCCGATAGATGCGGGCCGCGTTGCCACCCAGGATCAGGTTCAGGTCGTCCTGGGGGATGCGCAGGCGCTGCAGCTCGCGCAGGCTCCATCCCCAGTAGTCCACCTGGTGGTGGACGACGCCCTGGCTGCGGATCTGCACCGGGTAGACGGGCGGGTAGCGACCGGGCTGGTAGTGGAAGGGCATGCTCGCCCCCCAGTCCGTGGCCCAGAGCAGCTTCTCCGGGCCGATGTTGGGGTCGGCCAGCGCCCGTTCGTAGAGCTCGGCCCACCACAGTCCGCACTCCAGATAGACGTTGCTGTGGGCGGCGGCGACGTGCAGGCAGTCCTCCTGCAGCTTCTCCGACCACCACCCCTGGACCCCGCCGTGGTTGAGCACCAGGGGGACGTCGGGGAAGGCGGCGGCCAGGTCGTGGGCCCAGAGCGGGTTCAGGTTGAAGCCGCCCAGGGCTCCGGTGGAGTAGGTGGTGGGCCCGTAGCCCATGGGGCAGCCGGTGTGGAGCTGCACCGGCACCCCGTGCCTGGCCGCCACCTCCATGATCCGCAGCATGTTGCGGGTGGCCGTCTCCTGGGAAACCGGCTCGCGGGGGTTGGGAGGGAAGGGCATGTAGGGGCTGCCCTCGCCGATGCCGACGTACCTGCCGGTGGCGAGCAAGCGGTCGAGCTCGGCGCAGACCCCCTCGATCGACCACTCCTCTTCGCCCTTGCGGACCCGCTCCAGGTACTCGTGGGCATTGCAGACGGCGACGAAGCGGTCGGGATGGGCCTCGACGATCCGGGCGTTGAGCTCGTTGCTCATCCCGAAGGCGGGCAGGAGCACGCACATGTCGACGCCGTAGCACTCCATGTCGTAGAGAAGCCGCTCCGAGTTGTCGTACGGCTCCAGCGCCCCCAGCACGCTGGAGAGCGCCTCCCACTCCTGGCCCGGCTGCGCCTGTTTCTCCCGCAAAGCCGCGCCCGCGGCGAAACGCTGTGCGTGGACGTGGGTGTCGACGACGAACCGGCCCAGCTTCATGGCTCGCTCCTGTGGGTGAATGGCATCCGCGATGCTGACGCTCCGCCGGAGGCGGCGCCTTCCGACCCCGCGGCTCGGACCCGCCGCGCCGCGTCGGCCCGCAGGGCCACGCGGTCGAGCTTGCCGGTGGCGGTCTCGGGCATGGCGGGGATGAGCTCCAGTCGCTCCGGCCACTGCAGGGGCCCCGCCCCACGTGCCTTGAGGAAGTCCACCAGCTCCTCCAGGGTCAGGCTGGCTCCGGGCCGGAGCACCACGTAGGCGCAGGCGCGCTCGCCCAACCGGGGGTCGGGCATGGCCACCACGGCCACCTGGGAGACGGCCGGGTGCTGGAGGACCAGCTCCTCGATCTCGGCGGGCACCACCGCCTCGCCGCCGCGCTGGATGATGTCCTTGAGCCGGCCGGTGATGTGCACGTAGCCCTCGACGTCGATGAAACCCTGGTCGCCGGTCCGGTAGTAGCCGGAGGGGGTGAAGATGCGCCGGTTCTCCTCCGGAGCCCGGTAGTACCCGGTGAAGACGCTGGGGCCACGCACGGCCAGCTCGCCGACCTCGCCCGGAGGCAGCTCCCGACCCTCGGCGTCCAGCGTCACCCAGCGGTGGCCGGGGATGGTGGGACGGCCGACCGTGCCCACCAACCGGTCGAGTGGTTCGTCGGCCGAGTGGCCGACCGACGGCCCCTCGGTGCAGCCGTAGGCGGAGCCGATGAAGGCACAGCCCCAGCTTTCGAAGAAGCGCTTGGCCCGGAGGGCCAGCTCCCGGTCCAGGTGGCTGCTGGTGCTGCCGACCACGCGGAGCGAGCCGAGGTCGTAGCGGTCGAGGTCGGGCTCCTCGAGCAGGTCCTTGAGCAGCGCCGGCACCAGCACCATGGACGTCACCCGCTCGCGGCTGACCGCCTCCAGGATGGCCCGGGCCCGGGGAGTGCCGACCACCACCAGCCTGGCCCCGGCGAGCAGCCACCCCCCCAGCGGACCCTGGTTGGCCATCCCGTGGGCCACCGGGGTGCAGGCGATCAGCACGTCGTCGGGGTGCCGGTTGACGGCGATGGCCATCATGTTGCCCAGGAAGCTGTTGTGGGTCCTCGGCACCGCCTTGGAGCGGCCGGTCGCCCCGCCGGTGAGGAAGATGACGGCCACGTCGTTGGGGTCAGGGCGTGGGAAGGAGCGCACCAGCTCGCGCGATCGGTCGGGATCGTAGCCGCCGACCAGCTCCGACAGTCGGACCGTGCCCACAGGCGTCGGCTCGTCATCGTCCACGACCACGGCGAGGGCGGGGAGGAGCCGGTCGCGCCGCAGCGCCTCCACCACCGCTGAGAAATCCCGGCTGCGGTCCCTGGCCGGGAAGAACCACGCCGCCGGCCGGGTCAGCTCGATCAGGGCCCGCAGCTCGGCCAGGCCCAGCCGTGGGACCACCGGCACCGGCACGGCGGCGACCCGCTGCAGGGCGTGGAAGACCACCAGGTACTCGGCCCGGTTGGGGAGCTGGACCACCACCCGGTCGTAGCGGCCCACGCCCTGGTCGCGGAGCGCGCAGGCGAGCGTGGCCACCTCGCGCTCGACGTCGATCCAGCGGAGTCGGCGGCGATCGTCGACCAGCGATTCGCGTTCCGGGTCTCGCCCCACCGCCCGCTCGAACACGTCCACGTAGGTCTGGTTTGGCCACCAGCCGTTGCGGACGTACTCCTCGATCACCTCGCGTGGGTAGGGCACCGCCCCCTCGAGGTACGATGGGGTCCGTTCCTCCGTCCCTCCGGCCCTTTCGGACGAACCACCGTCCCGTCCCCCCTGCATCACCGGCTGCTCCCGCTCATCCGCTCACCTCCCTCCTCGGCCCTTGGCCGCGCTTCACCCCCCGCTCGGCCCGGGCGCCGTCCCCATCCCCCCACGATCCCACCTGCAGCTCATCGACGCCCGGCTCGGCCGCCACCGTCGGTCGCGGCCCCCTGGGGCCCGTGGCGCCCGCGACGCCGGGGCTGCGCGTGCTCCCGAAGCACGAGCGACACGAAGTCGTCGGCGATCTGGTCGGGTGACGCTCCCGCCGGGTCGTACCACTTGTAGACCCAGCTGGTCATCCCGAGCAGCGCCATGGCGCCCCGGCGCGGGTCCACCCTGGGAATGAGCCCGGCCTCGGCGGCATCCCTGACCGCCCTGGCGAAGACGCCCACGTAGCGGCGCTCCTTCTCCAGGAACGTCTGCTCGGCCGCGTCGTCGAACCGGGGCCGGTGCCCGAAGAAGACCGTGAAGAGGCTCTTTCGCTCGGCGACCAGCCCCACGTGCCGGCGGATCAGCTCGGCCAGACGCTCGCCCGGGTCCTCGATGGCGGGCACGTCGGCGATCCGCTGGAAGCCCAGCTCCCAGGCGCGGTCGAAGAGGAGGAAGAGGAGATGGGACTTGGATCGGACGTAGTGGTAGAGCCCGGCCTTGCGCATGCCCATGGCCTGGGCCACGTCCTCCAGGGTGCCGGCGTCGTAGCCCTTGGCATCGAAGACCTCGCTGGCCTTGGCCAGGATCTCCTCCCGGCGCTCCAGGTACTCGACGCTCGGCGCCTCGAGGCGGGGCCGTCCGGGCCGCCGCCTGGCCTGGCCTCCCTCCGGTCGGTGAGGGGGCTCGGCATCCTTGGCCGGATGGACGATCATGGTTGTGGAGGCACCTCCCGTGCCGTCGTGCGACCGCAGCAGTGTACAGCTTAATTAGAACGACTCGTCGGTAGATTGTCAACGACAGACTCGGCGCAGGGTTCCGGATCATATGATTAAATCGACCGGTCGGTAAATTCGAAGGAGACCGATCTGCCGGGTGGACCATCCAGGATCTGCGTCACAGGGGAGCGAGAAGAGGGGTAGGGCCTCGCCCTGCGAGAGCGAGCCCGGAGGCGCCGTTCCTTCGCCGGACCATGCCTCCGGCCCCGATCGGGGTGGCCCGGGGGCCCGTCTCGCCCCCGATCTGAGCACCATGCGCCGCCTCGCCGCCGTGGCCCAGGGCACGGCGCCGGCCGATCTCGTGCTCACCGGTGGAGCGCTGGTCAACGTCTTCACCGAGGAGATCCAGACGGGCTGGGGCGTCGCCGTGGCCGGGGGGCGAGTGGCCTTCGTCGGTCCCGACGCGGAGGTTGCAGCCCGGGCCGGGGAGGGATCGGAACGCATCGATCTGGCCGGTGACCTGGTGGCCCCGGGCTTGATCGAGGGTCACACCCACCTGACCCGGGTCCGCGTCTCCGACATGATGGATCGCCAGGTGGCGTGCGGGGTCACGACCACCATCGTGGAAAGTCAGGAGCTGTCGTTCATCGTCGGGCCGGAGGGGGCGAGGGTCTTCCTGGACGAGGCCGAGCGGGTGGCGGGCCGTCTCTTCTACACCGTCTCGGGCCTGATCTGCATCGATCCCGAGCTCGACGCCCGGCTGCGGGCCGAGGACTGGGTGCCGCTGCTCGACCATCCCCGGGTGGTGGGGCTGGGCGAGATCTACTGGGCGGACCTCCTCCGCGGCCATCCCCGCACCGAGGCCCTCATCGAGGCGGCCCTGCGCCGTGGCCTGGCCGTGGAGGGGCACGGGGCGGGGGCGCGCGTGGCCTCCCTCCACGCCCTGGCCGCCTTCGGGGTGGGCTCCGATCACGAGGGCACCAACGCCGACGAGACGCTGGCGCGCCTGCGCGCCGGGCTGATCGCGTTCGCGCGCCACGGTGCGACGCGCCAGGACGTGGAGGCCATCGCCGCCCTGTGGCGCGATCACCGCGGGCTCGACCTGAGCCGCCTCGGCCTGGTCTCGGACGGCGTGGAGCCGGATGTCCTGGACCGGGGCGAGACCCTGAACGCGGTGGTGGAGCGGGTGGTGCAGCTGGGGCTGCCGCTGCCCAGGGCGGTGCGGATGGCCAGCCGGACGGTGGCCGAGCACTTCGGCCTGGGGCGCTGGCTGGGCGGGCTGAGCCCGGGGATGCTGGCCGACCTGGTGGTGGTGCCGCGGGAGGGAGGCTTCCGGCCCCGGCTGGTCCTGGTCGGCGGCCGGCGACCGGAACCCTCCCGGCCGTCCACCTACCCGGATTGGATGCTGGACACGGTGTGCGTGCCCGACCTTCCGGCGGAGCTGCTGACCCGGCCGCCGGCCGGCCGCTGGCGCGCCATCCAGTTCCGGGGACCGCTGGTCACGGTCGAGGTCGAGAGCGACGGCCGCTCGGATCTGGTCTGCACGGTGGTCGACCGCGACGGCGGCAGCCGTGGTTTCCGCGGACTGCTGCGGGGTTTCGGCCTCCGTGACGGAGCCGCTGCGATCAGCTCCGGCTGGGAGTGCCCGGGCGTGCTCATGGTCGGCGACCGCCCCCAGGACATGGCCATCGCCGTCCGTCGCCTGCGCGACCTGCGCGGCGGCGCCGTGGTGACGAGCCGGGGCCGGGTGCTGGCCGAGTACGCTGCTCCCGTGGCCGGCCTCTACAGCACGGAGCCGATGGCGACGGTGGTGGAGCGGGTGACCGGGGTCAATCGGGCGCTGCGGGAGCTGGGCTGCGACCTCCCCAATCCCATCCTGAGCCTCGAGGTCCTCACCACCGGGGCCATCCCCTTCCTGCGCATCTGGGCGGGCGGCTACCGTCGCCTGCGCGACGGGGCCCTCCTGGGGCTGGCCTGGGAGGAGGGGCGATGAGGGTCGCGGCCGTCATCGCCGAGATCCTGAGGCGGGAGGGGGTCTCGCTGGTCGTGGGCTATCCCGTCAATCCCATCATCGAGGCCGCGGCCGCCGCCGACATCCGGCCCATCATCGTCCGCCAGGAGCGCACCGGCATCCACATGTGCGATGCCCTGGGCCGCGTGACCTCGGGCGAGCGGGTCGGCGTCTTCGTCATGCAGCACGGCCCCGGGGTGGAGAACTCCTTCGGGGGCGTGGCCCAGGCCTACGCCGACTCGGCTCCGGTCGTGGTCGTTCCGGCCGGCTACCGCAGGGGCCTGACCGGCGTCCCGCCCAACTTCAGCGCCTTCCTCAACTACCAGCACGTCACCAAGTACGCGGAGCAGGTCACCAGGGCGGGGGACGTGCCCGCGGCCCTGCGCCGGGCCTTCTCGCAGGTCCGCAACGGCCGTCCCCGGCCGGTGCTGGTCGAGGTCCCGGCGGACGTGTTCGAGGAGGAGGTCCCCGAGCCGCT
>JAJPKS010000056.1 GCA_021323605.1 Bacillota bacterium
GCGAACTTGCGCTTGCGCATCTGGTCGATGGCGAAGCCCAGCAGCTCGGCCTGGTACTCCTGGCCCGCGGCCACGAACTCCTCCAGGGTCTCGTAGTCCTCGGGCAGGCCGGCGCCGCGCTCCGCCCAGGCGGGCGGCTGGAAGCCGGCGTACAGCCACTGGGGGTCGTCGGAGCGCAGCGGCCAACGATCGTTGAGTGTCGCCCAGGCCGGCGAGCCCAGGCTGGGCGCGGCCTGGGCGCCGAACTCGCTGACGAACCGGGGCATGACCTCGGCGTAGTCGCTCCAGCGACCCTCTCGCCACCCCAGCCAGAGATGGTCGTCGAACTCGCCCGAGGCCGCGAGCACGGTCCGGGTGGGGTCCAGGCGCTCGATCATGGCCTTGACCTCGTGGTCGATGGTGTAGTTCTGGCGGACGGCGTGCACGTCGGCCAGCTCGGCGCTGGCCGGCACCCAGGGCGGATCGTCGTGGGCGACCCACATCAGGAGCGAGGGGCGGTTCTGGAGCAGCTCCACCATCTCCGGCACCTGGTCCCGGACCACGCCCTCGAAGAACCGGCTCTCCTCGGGGGTGGCGTGGTAGGCGTAGGAGAGGGTGAGGGGGAAGTCGGCGATGACCAGCATCCCGACCTCGTCCGCCTTGCGGTAGAACTCCTCCGGCAGGACGTGACCGTGCACCCGCAGCACGTCCAGGTTGCAGTCCCGGGCCAGCTCCAGGTCCGACTCGAACCGGGCTTCGGTCAGCTGGTCGAGGCGGAGCCCGGGCGTGTAGTTGGCGCCGCGCAGGAACATGGGCTGGCCGTTGACCACCACCCGCCAGCGGTCGTGGGCGGCCTCGACCACCGCGTCCCGAAAGCCGAACTGGTCCTGGACCCGCACCGACTCCCGGCCGTTGATGGAGACGGCGGCGGAGCAGCGGTACAGCACCGGGTCCCCGGCCCGCCAGGGCTGCCAGCGGCGGGCCCGCGAGACGCTCAGGGTCATGAGATTGGTCTGCTCCGCGCCCCCCGGGATGCGGAACCGCCGCCGCAGTCGGAGCGGTGGCCGGTCCGGACCGGCCACCTCGACCTGGAGATCGCCGGTCATCTCCCGGCCGTCCAGGTTGCGCAGCCGGACCTCGACGTCCAGCCGCCCGGCGTCGCCGGCGTCCAGCCGTGGCCGCAGCCGCACCCAGTCCATGGCCACCGGCCCCAGGTACTCGAGCTCGACCGGGCGCCAGAGGCCCACCGGGACCTCCCAGCGGTACGGCTCGGGCAGGCTGAACCAGGCCGAGCCGGGATAGGGCCGGCTGTCGCCGTCGTTGAAGATGCCCATCACGTGGCGTTTACGGGGGAGGTCGGTCTCGATCGGGGACTCGCAGCAGATCACGAGCAGGTTCTGGCCGCGCAGGTGGGAGGTGATGTCGAAGCCGAAGGGCGCGAAGTACCCGTAGTGCGAGCCCAAAATCCGGCCGTTCAGCCACACGTGGGTGGCGAGGAAGGCGCCCCCGATCCGGAGCAGTACGCGACCGTCGTGGTCGGGCCGCGGGAAGGTGGTCCGGTACCAGATCGCCGAGCGGCCGGCCACCGCCGCCTGCTGATGGGGCACGGGAACCGGCTCCCAGGTCCCTCCTCGACCGGCGGGAAGGCCCTCCGCCTCCCCCTCCCCCAGCGAGCACCAGGTCGCCTCCCACCGGCTCAGGGCGCGGATACCCCCGGCCCCCTGACGGAAGGGGAGGCTCAAGCAGTCGTTCACGGCACCGTCCGGGAGGCGTAGGCGCCGTCGGCGGTCCGGCAGAGTCGCACCGGCACGCCGGCCAGGGCCTCGACGAAGCGATCGCAGGCCTCTGCCTCCACCAGGGCCAGGATGCTACCCCCAAAGCCGGCCCCCACGATGCGCGCGCCCAGGCAGCCAGGCGCCGTCCAGGCGCGCTCGACCAGCCCGTCCACCACCGGGGTCGAGACCTCGAAATCGTCGCGCAGGCTCAGGTGCGAAGCCCTCAGCAGGGACCCCAGGCGGGTCCGATCACCGGCCGCCAGGGCGGCGGCGAACTCGTGCACGCGTGCGATCTCGGACTCCACGTGACGACGGCGCTTCGGCATCCCCGCCTCCGCCTCGCGGCGGCGCTGCTCGTACGGGGTTTCAGAGAGCCGGCGGCGGACGCCCGAGTCCAGCACCGCCATCACCAGGTCCTCCGGGAAGGGGACGAACCGGTGCTCGAGGCTGCCGCAGTCGAGGAGGAGGGCGTGCCCACGCCGGCCCAGAGCGGAGACGAACTGGTCCATGATGCCCACCCGGACGCCGCAGGCGCGGTGCTCGGCTCGCTGGCAGGCGCGCGCCGCCTCCACCCCGTCGAGGTCGGGGCGCAGACCGGATGCGATCGCAACCAGGAGGGCGGCCGATGAGGCCAGGCCCACCCCGGGCGGCACCTCGGAGGTGATCCGGAGGGCGTGCGGCGCCGCCCCCAGCTCCTCGCCCAGCGCCCGGGCGTAGGCCAGCCCTCCCGACACCTCGCTCTCCACCGACCAGGCGCCGGCGGGGAGGCCGCGCACGGTGGTGAAGCGATCGATCGCCGCCGGCAGCACCGGCCCGCCCAGGTAGTCCACGTGCTCGCCGATCAGGTTGACGCGTCCGGGCGCCCGTGCCGTCCAGGGCCGGGCGGGCGCGCCCTCAGCCGAGCCCACGCAGCTCCCGCGCCGTGTCCTCGGCGCGGGCGTCGACGAGGAAGGCGCCGGCGCCCAGCTCCGAGCCGGCAAGGTACTTGAGCCGATCCGCGCTCCGGTTGGGGGGATAGAACTCGATGTGCAGGTGGTAGTGCGAGCCGCCCCGGCCGGGGGGCCGCTGGTGCATGGCCATCACGTAAGGCAGAGGTCGTCTGAACAACCTATCGTAGCGGCGGAGGAGGTCGATCAGGACCCGGGCCAGCGAATCCGACTCCTCCGGCCCCAGCTCGGTGAGCCCTCCGGCGTGGGCCAGCGGCGCCAGGTGGACCTCGTACGGCCAGCGAGCGAAGGGCGGCACGAAGGCCAGCCAGCGGCCGTCGCCGGCCACCGTACGCGGGCCGCCGATCTCTTCCGCCAGCAGGTCGCAGTAGAGGCAGCGTCGCGTGCGTCGCAGGTACGCCGCGCTGCTCGCCAGCTCGCGCTCGATGACCGGGGGCACGAACGGATATCCGTAGATCTGGCCGTGGGGATGGTGGAGGGTGACGCCGATCACCTCGCCACGGTTCTCGAACACGTAGACGTAGCGCACGCCCGGCGACCTCGACAGGTCCTCGACCCGGTCCCGCCAGACCTCGACCAGGTCCCGGGCATGGTCCACCGACTGCGCTCCGAGCGAGGTGCGGTGGGCGGACGTGTAGCAGACGACCTCGCACCGACCTTGCCTTCCGGCATAGGCCGGGAAGCGGTTCTCGAAGACCGCGATGTGATAGTCGGGCAACGGGATCTCGGTCTCGAGGCCACCGGGCCGGGTCGGACAGAGCGGGCAGTGCTCGGGCGGAGGATGGTAGGTGCGCTCCTGCCGCCAGGGGGCCACCGTGACCCACTCCCGCAGCAGTGGATGCCAGCGCAGCTCGCCGGCCCCACGGCTCCGGGACGCCTCCTCGGGCACCCGCCCCTGGCGGGAGCCCCCCGGCTCGAAGAGCAGGAGGTAGCGACCGTCCGGCTTGACCAGGACCCGCCGGCCCAGGCGCCCGCCCACGGAGCCGTCCCCGCCCTCACCCATCCCGCCCGAGCGCTGCCTCCACCGCCTCCCGGGCCGACCCGACCACCGTCAGCCCCTCCACCGCCCAGGTGTCCAGGCCGATCACCGGCCGCTCCCGACGCCGGGCCAGCGCGATCTCGCTCAAGGTGCCCCATCCCCCGCCGATCGCGATCACGCAGTCGGCCGCGCAGGTGAGGACGGCGTTGCGCGCCTCGCCCAGGCCGGTGGCGATGGCCAGGGACAGATAGGGGTTGGCCGCCCCCCGCTCGGGGCCGGGGAGGATGCCCACCACCGTCCCGCCGGCCGCGGCCGCCCCTTGCGCGACCGCCTCCATCACCCCGCCCAGGCCCCCGCAGAGCACCACCGCCCCGGCCTCGGCCAGGAGCCTTCCCACCTCCCGGGCGAGGTCCCGCTGTCGCTCGGTGGGCCGCGAGCTGCCGCAGACGGCGACGTACCGCGCCTTCACCGGCCT
Organism: Bacillota bacterium; assembly: GCA_021323605.1. Lineage (GTDB taxonomy): Bacteria > Chloroflexota > Dormibacteria > Dormibacterales > Dormibacteraceae > CADDZO01. The sequence continues at coordinate 4,156 of JAJPKS010000056.1, forward strand.
GGAGTGTAACCGCCGGCCGGGGCGGCCGCCCCCTCGCCCACACCGCGACCACCGCAGCCGCGGTCGCGGCCTCTATACTCGTAGCGAAGTCCACCGCCCTCGAGGCAAAGGAGGTGAGGCCGGACTTGGAACACGCTAGTCGTGGAGCCAACCGCCTCGTTTGCCCGCCGGGA